>NZ_JBYTBO010000008.1:0-111993 GCF_058789255.1 Pseudomonas sp. FW215-R2 | reverse complement strand
GACTGCTCCATCCCGCGTCTGTGTGTCGGCATTCTACAGAGGAACGCCGGGGTGTCAACCTTCAATCCGGATAAAATCTGTTCTGGTTCAATTGGTTAGCGACTTTTTGGTAGGGCTGATGGGGCCGCGAGTCAGGCAGGGCAAGGGTTTCAGCTCTATTGGTGGGTTGATTTCGATTGAGAAAATAAATTCAAGGGAAGTTTCCTACCGCTGGAAAAGAAGCTTCATACCACTGGTGCTATATACAGGTGTCAGTGAGATACTGCCGATCCGGCTTGCCACGTTTCCTTTTCTGCCATGACTCAGCGAAAAATCATCCACGTCGACTGTGACTGTTTCTACGCCGCCATCGAGATGCGGGACGATCCGCGTCTGGCCGGCAAGCCGTTGGCGGTCGGTGGTTCGGCGGACCGACGCGGGGTGATCGCCACCTGTAACTATGAGGCGAGGGCTTACGGCGTTCGTTCGGCGATGTCTTCCGGGCATGCCTTGAAACTGTGCCCGGACCTGACCATCGTCAAGCCGCGGATGGATGCCTATCGCGAGGCGTCGAAGGAAATTCATACGATCTTTCGCGATTACACCGACCTGATCGAGCCGCTGTCGCTGGACGAGGCCTACCTGGATGTCTCGGACAGCGCGCATTTCGGTGGCAGCGCCACGCGAATCGCCCAGGACATTCGGCGCCGGGTTTCCAATCAATTGCACATCACGGTCTCGGCCGGCGTCGCGCCGAACAAGTTTCTGGCCAAGATCGCCAGTGACTGGAAAAAACCCAACGGCCTGTTTGTCATCACCCCGGACCAGGTCGAAGACTTCGTCAGCGGTCTGCCGGTGAGCAAGTTGCACGGTGTCGGCAAAGTCACCGCCGACAAGCTGGGCAAGCTCGGTATCAACGACTGTCTGCAATTGCGCGAGTGGGACAAGCTGGCGCTGGTGCGTGAATTCGGCAGTTTTGGCGAGCGGATGTGGAGCCTGGCGCGTGGGATAGATGACCGTCAGGTGCATAACGACAGTCGTCGTCAGTCGATCAGCGTCGAAAACACCTACGACGTGGACCTGCCGGATCTGCGCAGTTGCCTGGACAAGCTCCCTGAACTGCTGGAAACCCTGAAAACCCGTATGGCGCGGATCGACAGCAGTTACCGGCCGGGCAAGCCGTTCGTCAAAGTGAAGTTTCACGATTTCACCCAGACCACACTGGAACAGGCGGGGGCAGGGCGGGATCTGGGCAGTTACCAATTGATGCTGACGCAGGCATTCAATCGCGGTGGAAAACCGGTGCGGCTGCTTGGGGTGGGCGTGCGGCTGGAGGATTTGCGCGGCGGTTTTGAACAAATGGAGTTGTTTGAGCGGTAGCGCGCATAAAAAAGCCCGAAACAGGTTCGGGCTCCTTTAAAGCGGCTTTCAGTTCGGACCTGGATCCGCCACCAGTCGCCCGGCATCCTTGGTCAGAGACTTGAGAAACTCAGCCTGCAACTCGGGATCGTTACGCGTCAGTTCGATCAGGCTTTGCTCCAGCTCACTGGCTTCTTCTTCAAGACCCAGTTCCGACAGACGCTTGACCCGGTGAACCCACTGGCTCACTTCGTCGTCTTCCAGATCGTCGTAAATCAGCCCGTGTGCTTCCAGCAATTTGCCGCGCAGGTGACTGCTGATCGTCAGGGACGAGTCGGAATGCACGTCATCCTTGGCATCTTCGACGCTGATCTGCAGTTTGCCCACATGATTCAGATCGTTCTCGGCGAACGGACTGTCCAGCAGGTTCAGGCGCAACACACCGTTACGGTCGGTGGTCATGTCGAAGGTCTGCTTGCCGGCCTTGACCTGTACCGGGCGCTCGCTCCACGGCAGGCTCGAATACTCCATGCGCTTGTCGCGCTGGACTTCATCGATACCGGCCAGGTTCTGCTGTGCACGACCATGGGACTGCACGTTCATGAACGGATTGAGCCCGGCGAATCCGTAGCTCAGCCAGTCCTTGGTCACGCTGTCCGGCAGGGTGCCGAGGGCGAACACGTTGACCACATTCGCGCCGACACCGGCCACCACCGCCACTGCACCCAGCGGAATCTCGTAGATTTCGCGCCAGGGTTGGTAAGGCGTGTAGCGGTCATAACGACGGGTGACTTCGAACTCGGTGACTTCGAAGGTTTTCTGCTCGTTGATCTTCACGCGTCGTTGCGGCAGCTCAAGCACCTTAGGCTCACCGACATCGATCTGCAGGCTGTGATCGAGCAGCTTTCGCTCGACCCGCTCTTCGTGCTCGCTGCGCTGTGACATGTGATTGGCACAGCCGCTGACCAGCAGGGCGCCACACAAGGTGGCGCCTCCGAGGCCTAAGGTGTTTCGCTTGAACATGAGGTCTCTATCTGGTTTCAGCGGCGGATACGGGCCTGAAGGAAGGACAGCACGTCGGCAACCGGCAGCGCTTGCGCCTGGCCTTCGGTACGGCTCTTGTATTCCAGGTTGCCTTCGGCGAGACCGCGGTCGCTGACCACGATCCGGTGTGGAATGCCGATCAGCTCCATGTCCGCGAACTTGATGCCCGGGCTGGTCTTCTTGTCGCGATCGTCCAGCAGCACTTCGAAGCCGGCCGCGGTCAGTTCCGCGTACAGCTTGTCGGTGGCTTCGCGCACCTGCTCGGTTTCATAGCGCAGCGGTACCAGGGCGATCTGGAACGGCGCCAAGGTGTCGCTCCAGATGATGCCGTTTTCGTCGTTGTTCTGCTCGATGGCCGCCGCCACCACGCGGGACACGCCAATGCCGTAGCAACCCATTTCCAGGGTCACAGGCTTGCCGTTCTCGCCCAGCACTTCGCACTTCATCGCCTTGCTGTACTTGTTGCCCAGCTGGAAGATGTGCCCGACTTCGATGCCGCGCGCGATGTCCAGAGTGCCCTTGCCGTCCGGGCTCGGGTCGCCGGCCACGACGTTGCGCAGGTCGGCCACGGTCGGAACCGGCAGGTCACGCTCCCAGTTCACGCCGAAGTAGTGCTTGTCGTCGATGTTGGCACCGATGCCGAAGTCGCTCATCAGCTCGACCGAACGGTCGATGATGATTGGCAGCGGCAGGTTCAGCGGGCCGAGAGAACCGGCGCCGGCACCGATGGCGTCACGCAGTTCAGCGTCGGACGCCATGACCAGCGGGCTGGCGACGCCTGGTTGCTGGGCAGCCTTGATTTCGTTGAGTTCGTGGTCGCCACGGATCACCAGAGCGATCAGCTTGCCTTCTTCTTCGGCGTGCACGATCAGGGTCTTGATGGTCTTTTCAATCGGCAGATTGAATTTCTCCACCAGGGCCGCGATGGTCTTGGTGTCCGGGGTATCGACCAGACGCAGTTCTTCGGCCGGCGCCGCGCGGGAAGTTTCACGCGGTACGGCTTCGGCTTTCTCGATGTTCGCGGCGTAGTCGGAGCCGTTGCTGAAGGCGATATCGTCTTCACCGGACTCGGCCAGTACGTGGAATTCGTGGGAACCGGCACCACCGATGGAGCCGTTGTCGGCTTCAACCGGACGGAATTTCAGGCCAAGGCGTGTGAACACGTTGCAGTACGCTTCGTGCATGCGGTCATAAGTGACCTGCAGCGACGCCTGGTCGGCGTGGAACGAGTACGCGTCCTTCATGATGAATTCACGGCCGCGCATCAAACCGAAGCGTGGGCGGATTTCGTCACGGAACTTGGTCTGGATCTGGTACAGGTTGATTGGCAGCTGCTTGTAGCTGCTCAACTCATTGCGCATCAGATCGGTGATCACTTCTTCGTGGGTCGGGCCCGCGCAGAAATCGCGACCGTGACGGTCTTTGAAACGCAGCAGCTCAGGGCCGTATTCTTCCCAGCGACCCGATTCCTGCCACAGCTCGGCCGGTTGGGTGCTCGGCATCAACACTTCCAGAGAGCCGGCGGCGTTCATCTCTTCGCGAACGATGGCTTCTACCTTGCGCATAACCCGCAAGCCCATCGGCAGCCAGGTGTACAGGCCCGAGGCGAGTTTGCGGATCATGCCGGCGCGCAGCATCAGCTGATGGCTGATCACGACCGCGTCGGAAGGCGTTTCTTTCTGTGTGGCGAGCAAAAATTGACTGGTGCGCATGGTTGGCCGTTGTCGGTTGCTATGACTGGAAATGACGGAGCAGTGTACCGGCGAGAGCTGCCGACGTACAGAAGTGCAGGCCCGGCGGGAACCCTCCCGCCGGGTGCGAGATGTCTTACGATTCTTCGGCGACCGGCGTCGGCACGGGTTCCGGTGTCGGCGTCGGGCCTTCGCGGCGGCTCTCCTGGAACCAGTGCAAGGCGATCAGCACGAGCGTCGGGACACCCAGTAGTGCGGTGATCATGAAGAAGTTGTGATAGCCGAACTTCTCCACCATCACCCCGGAGTAGCCGCCGATGAGGCGAGGCAGCAACAGCATGATCGAGCTGAGCAGGGCGTACTGGGTGGCGGAGAATTTCAGGTTGGTCAGGCTGGACAGGTAAGCGACGAACGCCGACGTGGCCATGCCCGAACTGAAGTTGTCGAGGGAGATGGTCACGATCAGCATCTTCAGGTTCGGGCCCATGTCGGCCAGCATCACGAACAACAGGTTGGTGCCTGCCGACGCCGCGCCGCCAATGAACAGGATCGGCAGGATGCCGAAGCGCACGATCAAAAGTCCGCCCATACCTGCGCCGACCAGCGTCATGATCAGGCCGAAGATCTTGCTGACGCTGGCGATCTGGTCCTTGGTGAAACCCTGATCGATATAGAACACGTTGGCCATGACGCCCATGACCGTATCCGACATCCGATAGGTGGCGATCAAGCCCAGCAACAGCAGCGCCTGCCAGCGGTAGCGCAGGATGAAGTCGTTGACCGGGGTCAGCACCGGCGCCAGGCCACGGCGACCCATGGTCGAAAGGCACAGGCCGGTCAGCAGGGTATAGAGGATGGCGCGCAGGAAGGCCCGATCTTCCAGCAGCAGGTCCAGCGGGCTCATGGTGCCGAACAGCACGCTGGCGAAATCGGTGTTGTAGAGCTGGGTGAACATGGCCGGTACGGAGACCAGCAGGACGATCAGCACGAACACCGACATCAGTTGATGCATGAAGGTATAGCGCCCGGCCTGCAACTGGGTGCGCAACGGCACTGGCGGCTCGCGCATCAGCAGTGTGGTGAGCAGGGCAGGGACCATCAATGCGCCGAACAGCACGTAGGTGCCGGTCCAGGCGGAATGCTGATAGTTGAACCCGGTGGAGCCGAAGCCCTCAGCGAAGAACAGGGCGCCGGCGGTCGCGAGCAGGGCAGCGACCCGATAGCCGGACATATAACTGGCGGCCAGTGCGGCCTGGCGGTTGTCTTCGGCGATTTCCAGGCGATAGGCGTCGACGGCAATGTCCTGGGTGGCGGAGGCGAAGGCGACGATCACGGCGATGGCGATCAGCCAGGACAGATGTTTCTGCGGGTCGCAGAAGCCCATGCCGATCAAGCCGAGGATCACCAGCGATTGCGAAAGCACCAGCCACGAACGGCGTCGACCCAGCTTGCCGAGCAACGGCAGGCGCCATTGATCGAGCAGTGGTGACCAGACCCATTTGAAGGCATAAGCCAGACCGATCAGACTGGCATAGCCGATCGTCTCGCGGGCTACACCGGCTTCACGCAGCCAGACCGAAAGTGTCGAGAACACCAGCATGTACGGCAGGCCGGCGGCGAAACCCAGCAACAACAGCACGAGCGTCGAAGGACTGGCATAGGCGGCGAGCGCGGCGCGCCAGGTTTTACGGGGCATGGGCTGAAGTCTGCCTCAAGATTGCGAAAACAAAGCGCGCACTCTAACCGCTGTGCTCTACCGGACGCCAGCCATGACGCCGAATATCCACACGATTGTTCAGGATGGTAACGCCTTCCATACGCAATCGTGCCCGCTGCTCATCTCCGGAAGGGCTGCCCACCGGCAGGCTGATCCGACCGCCGGCACCGAGTACCCGGTGCCAGGGCAGCTTCGTGTCGCCGGGTAATTGGCTCAGGGTGCGGCCGACCCAGCGGGCGGCGCGCCCCAACCCGGCGAGTTCAGCCAACTGACCATAGCTGACGACCTTGCCCTCAGGTACTTGGGCAAGGGTCGAGTAGAGTGCCGTGCGTCGGATTTGCGGATCGTTTTCGCAGGCTTGTATCGGGTCTGTCACGTGCGCCGTTCCTGAACAGGGTCGATTCATGGATTAAAGGTTAATCCGTGATCGGGCAATTGAGAAATGAACTCAACAGAAATAGCCGAGTCATTCCTTGTCAGGGGATTATTCCTACGGATAATGCCGACCCTTTTTTCGCAAACTTGAGCTTCCGATTCGCTTATGTTGTCCAGAACCCTGCTGTGCCTTGCTGTCTTCAGTGCGTCCACGCCCTTGCTTGCCGATACCGTCTGGTTGAAGAACGGTGACAAGCTGAGTGGCAAAATCACCCTGTTCGACGGCGGCAAGTTGCTGGTCCAGACCCAGTACGCCGGCGCGGTCACCATCGACTGGAAGCAGGTGAAGACGCTGGAAAGTGATCAGGAGCTGCTGGTCAAGCAGGACGCCTACAGCGGCGAAAAAGCCAAATCGCTGACCGCCGCCGAAGACGGCAAGGTCACCCTGGCCAACGGTGAGGCGCCGAAAACCGTCGAGCTGGCGAGCATCCAGCAGATTCTCAAGCCCAAGCCCGTGGTCGAGGATCTCGTGTGGAAGGGCAATGTCGACCTGGCCCTGGATTATCAGCGCGCCGAAAAGGACACCGACGACTACGACATCGGCTTCAAGACCTCTGCACGTCACGGGCGCTGGCGACACACCGCCGAGGGGGAGTACAACCGCGAAGTCCAGGATGAGGTGGTGACCACCAACAACTGGCGTGCCGAATACGCACTGGACCGCTTCCTGACTGATAAGTGGTTCTGGCAGGGGCGCCTGAACTACAAACGCGATTACGTCGAAGAGCTGTCGCGCCAGCGGGTGGTCGGTACCGGTCCGGGCTATCAGTTCTGGGATGACGAACTGGGCGCGTTCTCGCTCGGCTCGCTGCTCAACCGCACCGACTACGAGTACAGCGATGGCGGCAAGGACAACTTCTACTCCGTCGCGATGAAGTGGGACTACAACCGCTACCTGATCGGCAAGAAGGTGCAGTTCTTCACCACCGGCGAGATTGGCAAGCCACTGTCGGACGTCGCCAACTATGCCCTGGATTCGGAAGTGGGCCTGCGCTACAAGGTGACGGACTGGGCCTCGCTCAATCTCAAGGCCGAGCGTGACATCATCAGTGGTACCAAGGATGCTGATCTGAACAAGACCCGCTACACCGCCGGGTTTGGCGTGGCCTGGTAAGGTCATCCAGGAAAAAGAATCGCAACCCTCATCAGGTTGCGATTTTTTTGTCGGTACAAAACAGACGCCCACAAAAAAGCCCCGCTTTTAAGGGCGGGGCTTTTTACTAAAGAAGCTACAAGTTAGATAACTTGTACTTCTTCAGCTTGCATGCCTTTCTGACCGCGGGTAGCGATGAAAGAAACCTGTTGGCCTTCTTTCAGGCTTTTGAAGCCGTCGGATTGGATAGCTTTGAAGTGAACGAACAGGTCGTCACCGGATTGTGGAGTGATGAAGCCGAAGCCTTTTTCATCGTTGAACCACTTAACGGTACCGGTTTGGCGATTAGACATGGTGTAACTCCTTGAACAAAGATAACTGCGACTCAGGAAGAACCCTGGCCGAGACTGAGTGCAAAGAGCAGGAAAAATTCTTGTAGATGGTTGGATCGAAATTCAACATATCGTGTAGAGATTCTCAGTGACACAAGCAGCACAGTGGCGCCACCTTAACCCTTTTTCCGGAACGTGCCAATGCTTCTTGCGAAGGTTTCTCCGTTTTAAGGATCGGCGGTGTGACGGTTCGTCGCCAGGCCGCGTAATTCCTGCATGTTCGGCGAGAATTGCAGCCCGGACTTTGAACCCGGCGGCGCGCCCGGTAAGATGCCGGACAGATTTTTTCCACCTCGCTATTCAGGACACCCCGCCATGAGCATCAAATCGGACAAGTGGATTCGCCGCATGGCGCAGGAACACGGCATGATCGAGCCGTTCGTCGAGCGCCAGGTGCGCGGCAGCGACGACAGCCGTGTGATCTCCTACGGTGTGTCGAGCTACGGCTACGATGTGCGTTGCACCAATCATTTCAAGGTGTTCACCAACATCAATTCGGCCATCGTCGATCCGAAAAACTTCGACGCCGGCAGCTTCGTCGACGTTCACAGTGACGTCTGCATCATCCCGCCGAACTCCTTCGCCCTGGCCACGACCGTTGAATACTTCCGTATTCCGCGCAATGTCCTGACCATCTGCCTGGGCAAAAGCACCTACGCCCGTTGCGGCATCATCGTCAACGTCACCCCGCTCGAGCCTGAGTGGGAAGGCCAGGTGACCCTGGAGTTCTCGAACACCACCAACCTGCCGGCGAAGATCTACGCCAACGAAGGTGTGGCGCAGATGCTGTTCCTCGAATCCGACGAGGAATGCGAAGTTTCCTACAAGGACCGCGCCGGCAAGTACCAGGGCCAGCGTGGCGTGACCCTGCCACGTACCTGAGCCGTCCATCCGGCAGTTACCGGGAATTCTTCGGCGGGTAGACACTCTATGGGGTGTACTGCCCGTTTCGCGAACAGCGGGACGGGCCTTCGCCGAGGAGTGCTCCATGAAGATCGATCCGCAAATCACTGCCGAACTGGCAAGGCTCGAGCCCAATCAGGTTGGCGTATTGGCCTGGTCGTTGCTGGCACACCCGCCCATCACCACGGCCGGCGGAATCCCTCACCAGCCTGATCCCGATACCCCCAACGAAGAGCCGACCGAACCCGGCGAGCCTACGTTGCCGGATAAACCGCCACCGGCGCCCGTTGCCTGATCCGTGAGTGAATGCATGGCCCGTCGGCTGATGTCCTGAAAGACTTCAGCCGACGGGCCATATTTCGTTATGGGGACCCTGCCGGCAGGGCTGCGGGCTTACTTGAGGTTGCCGCTGAGAAACTGCTTCAGGCGTTCGCTCTTCGGATTACCCAGCACTTCCTCCGGCGCGCCTTCTTCTTCCACCAGCCCTTGGTGCAGGAACAGCACCTGGCTCGACACCTTGCGCGCAAAACTCATCTCGTGGGTCACCATGATCATGGTCCGGCCTTCTTCGGCCAGGCCCTGAATCACCTTCAGCACTTCGCCGACCAGCTCCGGGTCGAGTGCCGAGGTCGGCTCGTCGAACAGCATGACCTCCGGCTCCATCGCCAACGCGCGGGCAATGGCCACCCGTTGCTGCTGGCCGCCGGACAGGAAGGCCGGGTACTGATCGGCCACCCGTGCCGGCAAGCCAACCTTGTCCAGATAACGACGGGCGCGGTCGTCGGCCTCCTGTTTGCTGCAGCCCAGCACCCGGCGCGGGGCCATGGTGATGTTCTCCAGCACGGTCATGTGGCTCCACAGGTTGAAGTGCTGGAACACCATCGCCAGCCGCGTGCGCAGGCGTTGCAGTTCATTGGCGTCGGCGACGTGCATGCCGTGGCGGTCGGTGACCATGCGGATCGCCTGGCCGTCGAGGCTCATCGCGCCGTCGTTGGGTTGTTCGAGAAAGTTGATGCAGCGCAAAAAGGTGCTTTTGCCCGAGCCGCTGGCGCCGATCAGACTGATCACGTCACCGGTCTTGGCCTTGAGCGAAACGCCTTTGAGCACCTGATGGTCGCCATAGCTTTTGTGCAGGCCTTCTACGGTCAGTTTGTACATGGGACAGGCATCCTCAAGGCGAAAGTAAGTAGCCGCTGCGATAGGCTTCGGCGCCCGCGACGTGGGCGATCACCATGCCGGCCGTCGCCATGCGCCGCAGCGAGCGGGCATAGAGCAGACCGGAAGCGGTGCAATGGACTGGCGTGACCCGGTCAGTGATCGGATCGATGATTTCGGCAATTTTCTGCCCGGCCTCCAGGTACTGGCCGGGCGTGGCGGTGTACACCAGCAGCCCGCCGAGCGGTGTCACGACCGGCTCCACACCCGCCAGCGGCGTGGCGGGGAATGGCAGGTGCGGCAGCGGTTTCGGCTCGCCGGCGATGGCGCCGAAGTGGATCAGGTAATCGAGCAAGGCTTCACAGTCACGGCTGGCCAGCGGATGGGTGACGTCCCCTTGACCACGCAACTCGACCGTTACCGAGAAACTGCCCAGCGGAATCTCGAAGTGTTCGCCGAAGCGCTCCTTCAATTGCCACCACAGCAGGGTGAAGCACTCATCGAACGACTGGCCGCCGGAGTCGGTCGCCAGCAGGCTGGCACGGGATTCGATGTAGCGCGCCAGCGGCTCGACCTGCGGCCAGGCCTCGGGCGTGGTGTAAAGGTGGACGACGGATTCGAAATCGCAGTGCAGGTCCAGCACCATGTCCGCGTCACAGGCCAGCCGTTGCAGGGTCAGGCGCTGGGATTGCAGCTGAGTCGTGGCGGTGTGGCGGGCGAGGGCGTTGCGCAGGCTGGTGCGGATCAGTTCGAGGTTGCGCTGCGGGTCGTCGCAGAGCTGCGATTCGATTTCGTTACCGATCTCTTCGCTGAGGTCGACGAACCAGCGGTTGAAGTTCTGCCCGCTCTCCAGTTCGTAGCGGCCCAGCGGCACGTCCATCAGCACCTGTTCGAGGCCGACCGGGTTGGCTACCGGCACCAGCACGATTTCACTGCGCAGGCGGCCGGCGGCTTCCAGCTCCGCCAGGCGCTGCTTGAGGTGCCAGGCCACGAGCATGCCGGGCAGTTCGTCGGCGTGCAGCGAGGACTGGATGTAGATTTTGCCTTTGGCCTTGTCCGGGCCGAAGTGGAAGCTGTGAATCTGTCGCGCGGTCCCCGGCAGCGGGGCCAGCAGGTCATGTATCTGGTGGCGCATTGCAGAGAGGTCCTAGTGAGTCGGCCCGAGGAAGGCCAGCCATCGGCGTTCGGCGAGGCGGAACAGGCCGACCAGCGCAAAGGTGATGGTCAGGTAGATCAGCGCGGCGATGCCGAACGACTGGAACGTCAGGAAGGTCGCCGAGTTGGCGTCCCGCGCGACTTTCAGAATGTCCGGGATGGTCGCGGTGAAGGCCACGGTGGTCGAGTGCAGCATCAGGATCACTTCGTTGCTGTAGTACGGCAACGAGCGACGCAGTGCCGACGGCATGATCACGTAGGCATACAGCTTCCAGCCGGTCAGGCCGTAGGCCTTGGCCGCTTCGACTTCGCCGTGGTTCATGCTGCGGATGGCCCCGGCGAAGATCTCCGTGGTGTAGGCGCAGGTGTTGAGGGCAAAGGCGAGGATCGTGCAGTTCATCGCATCGCGAAAGAAACTGTCGAGCAGCGGCTGGGCGCGCACGGCGGCCAGGCTGTAGATGCCGGTGTAGCAGATCAGCAGCTGGATATAGAGCGGCGTGCCACGGAACAGGTAGGTGTAGAACTGCACCGGCCAGCGGATGTAGAAGTGCGACGAGACACGGGCGATCGACAGCGGAATCGACACGATGAAACCGAAGAAGATCGAAGCGCTGAGCAACCACATCGTCATCGCCAGCCCGGTGATGTTCTGGCCGTCGGTATAAAGGAAGGCTTTCCAGTAGTCCTGCAGGAGTTCGATCATCGTACGGCCTCCCGGGCACCGGCGGCGTAGCGGCGTTCGAGCCAGCGCAGGATGACGTTGGAAACACTGGTGATCAGCAGGTAGATCAAGGCGGCGAGTACCAGAAAGAAGAACAGTTGATAGCTGCTTTTGCCGGCGTCCTGGGCAGCCTTGACCAGATCGGCCAGGCCGATGATCGAGACCAGCGCGGTGGCCTTGAGCATTACCATCCAGTTGTTGCCGATACCGGGCAGGGCGAAACGCATCATTTGCGGGAACACCACGTAGCGAAAACGCTGTCCGCGCTTGAGCCCGTACGCCGTGGCGGCTTCAACCTGGCCACGCGGTACGGCGAGGATCGCGCCACGGAAGGTTTCGGTGAAATACGCACCGTAGATAAAGCCCAGGGTCAGGACCCCGGCGCTGAACGGATTGATTTCGATGTATTCCCATTCCATGTAGTCGGTGAGCGTCGTCAGCCAGGTTTGCAGGCTGTAGAAGATCAACAACATCAGCACCAGGTCCGGCACCCCGCGAATCAGCGTGGTGTAGAGCTGGGCAGGCAGGCGCAGCAGTTTGACTTTTGACAGCTTGGCACTGGCACCGAGCAGGCCGAGCAACACGGCCACCAGCAGCGACAACGCCGATAATTTGATGGTCATCCAGGTGCCTTCCAACAGCAAAGGACCGAAGCCCTTGAGGCTGAAGGCGGAGAGCCCCAGATTTTGTAAGAGGTTTTCGAACATAAATCAGCAACCTGACTGAATGAAAAAGGCGCCCATCGAGGATGGGCGCCGGGGCATTATTTGCCGCTGTACAGATTCAGATCGCCAAAGTGTTTCTTTTGAATCTCGGCGTATTTGCCGTCGTCGTGTAACGCTTTGATACCTTTATCCAAAAGCGCTTTCAGCTCGGTGTTACCTTTCTTAATACCGACAGCGGTTTTGGCTGGCAGCAACGGTGCGTCAACCGGTTCGCTGACTGCGTATTCGGCGCCCTGCGGCGACTTCAGAAAGCCCAGTTCGGCCTGCAGCATGTCCTGAATACCCGCATCGAGACGGCCGGAAGTCAGGTCGGAATACACCTGATCCTGGTTGGCGTAGGCCTGGGTTTTCACGCCGGCCTTGTCCAGCACGGCTTTGGCATAGGCTTCCTGAATGGTGCCTTGCTCGTAGCCGACGGTTTTGCCTTTCAGGGAGGCCACGTCGTTGGTGATGCCCGAACCTTTCTTCGACACATACGCAGTCGGGCCGGAGAACAGCTCGCTGGAGAAGTCGATGACTTTTTCGCGGGCTTCGGTGACGGTCATCGACGAGATCACACCGTCGAATTTATTGGCCTTGAGGCCCGGAATCATGCCGTCGAAGTCGCTTTCGACCCATTTGCACTTGACCTTCAGCTCGGCGCAGATCGCGTTGCCCAGGTCGATGTCAAAGCCCACCAGACTGCCATCGGCCGCTTTCGACTCGAACGGTGCGTAGGAAGGGTCAACGCCAAAACGCAGCTCTTTGTATTCCTTGGCCAGTGCGGAACCGGCGGCCATGCACAACGCCAGTGCAGAAAGGGTCAGCAATGCTTTTTTCATTATTCAATCCCTAAGAACCAATATGAGCGCTTGTGGCGCAGAATTATTGTTACTGGAACGCTTACGACTTATAGAAAGTAGCAATTTCCGAACCAGAGTCCCGAACAAGTGTTTTAAAAGGTGTAGGAAGTGAGGGCGCAGCCGCAACAGTGCCCGAAAACGGGCACCGAAAAAGCGTTGCACCTTTTAAGCGCAGGAAGGGCTTTTACGGGACAGGAATCAGACCAGCAGATCCTGCAAGGTCGCCAGACTGTCCGCTTCGTCGACGGTCTTGTCCTGGCGCCAGCGCAGCATGCGCGGAAAGCGCACGGCGATGCCGCTCTTGTGCCGGCGCGACAGGGCGATGCCTTCGAAACCCAGCTCGAAGACCAGGCTGGGCGTCACGCTGCTGACCGGGCCGAATTTTTCCACGGTGGTCTTGCGCACGATGCTGTCGACTTCGCGCATTTCCGAGTCCGAGAGCCCGGAATAGGCCTTGGCGAAGGGCACCAGTGCGCGCGGGCTGGCGCCGGGCGGGCCGTCCCATACCGCGAAGGTGTAATCGCTATACAGGCTGGCGCGCCGGCCATGCCCGCGCTGGGCGTAGATCAGCACCGCGTCGACGCTGAACGGGTCGACTTTCCATTTCCACCACACGCCCATGTCCTTGGTGCGACCGACGCCGTACATCGCGTCCCGGGCCTTGAGCATCATGCCCTCGACGCCCAGTCGCCGGGAGGCTTCGCGTTGACGGGCGAGGTCGAACCAGTCGCTGCCGGTCAGCACCGGGGAGGGCAGCAGCACCGGGTTGTTGCACTGCGCGATGACGTGCTCCAGTTGTTCGCGGCGTCGGGATTGCGGTTGGTTGCGCCAGTCTTCGCCCTGCCATTCCAGCAAGTCGTAGGCGAGGACGACCACGGGCACGTCTTCGAGGATCTTTTTGTCCAGTGTCTTGCGACCGATCCGTTGCTGGAGCAGGGCAAAGGGTTGTACCGCCGGTGGCGCCGTCGATTGCGGGTCGAACACATCTTCGGTGGTGGGATGCGAGTTTTTCCAGACCACGATTTCGCCGTCGATCACCGTGCCGTCGGACAAACCGTGGACAAGGCTGTCGAGTTCGGGGAAGCGCTCGGTTACCAGTTCTTCGCCACGGGACCAGATCCACAGGCGTCCATCACGCTTGACCACTTGCGCGCGGATGCCGTCCCACTTCCATTCAACTTGCCAGTTGCTGGCCGGGCCGAGCAGGGCTTCGAACTGTTCGACCGGTTGCGACAGACCGTGGGCGAGAAAGAACGGATAAGGCTGACCGCCGCGTTGGGCGTGCTCGGTGCTGGATTCGGGGGCGATCAGTTTCAGGTAACTGGCGGCGTTCGGCCGGTTGGACAGATCGGTGTAACCCACCAATCGTTGCGCCACGCGTTTGCTGTCCAGTCCGGCCATCGACGCGAGGGCGCGGGTCACCAGCAGTTTGGACACGCCGACCCGAAAACTGCCGGTGATCAGTTTGATGCACAGCATCAGGCTCGACCGGTCGAGTTGCGCCCACAGTGCCGGCAACTGCCGAGCCAGGTACTCCGGGGTTTCACCGCGCAGGGGCAGCAGTTTCTGTTCGATCCATTCGGCGAGTCCGACCTCGGAGGTGTGCGGGTTTTCCGGCAGTACCAGCGAGATGGTTTCCGCCAGATCGCCGACGGCTTGATAGCTCTCTTCGAACAGCCACGGCTCGAGCCCGGACACCTCGACCGCCAGATCCCGCAGGATTCGCACCGGGATCAGTTGCCGTGGTCGTCCGCCCGACAAAAAGTACACCGCCCAGGCCGCATCCTCCGGTGCCGCCGTGGCGAAGAAGGTCTGCATGGCCGCGAGTTTCGCCTTGCTGGAGGTGGTGGCATCGAGTTCGGCGTACAACCCGGCGAAGTCTTTCATGGTTGCACCTCGGCAACGGCGGGTTCGACGGCGATGTTGTCTTGTTCGTCGTCACCGTATTCGGTGTTGAAGCCTTGGGCGTCCAGCCCTTGTTCGCGCAGGTGGCGGACCAGCACGCCGATCGATCCGTGGGTGACCATCACCCGTTCGGCGCCGGTCTGTTCGATGGCCCACAACAGGCCGGGCCAGTCGGCGTGATCCGAGAGCACGAAACCGCGATCCACGCCGCGCCGCCGACGGGTACCGCGCAGGCGCATCCAGCCGCTGGCGAAACCGTCGCTGTAGTCGCCGAAACGTCGTATCCAGCTGCTGCCACCGGCCGAGGGCGGGGCGATGACCAGCGCCTGACGTAGCAACGGATCGTTTTTCTTCACGTCGCCGGCGTAGATCGTCGGCGGCAGATACACACCGGCCTCGCGATAGACCCGGTTCAGCGGTTCGACCGCGCCGTGGCTAAGGATCGGGCCGAGGGTTTCGTCGATGCCGTGCAGGACTCGCTGGGCCTTGCCGAACGAATAGCAGAACAGCACGCTGGTCTTGCCGGCCTCGATATTCGCCTGCCACCACTGGTTTATTTCGCCAAACACCTGTGCCTGCGGCTGCCAGCGATAGATCGGCAGGCCGAAGGTCGATTCGGTGATGAAGGTGTGGCAACGCACTGGCTCGAAGGGCGCACAGGTGCCGTCGGGTTCGATCTTGTAGTCGCCGGACGCAACCCAGACTTCACCGCCGTATTCCAGACGTACCTGAGCCGAACCCAGAACGTGCCCGGCGGGGTGAAAACTCAAGGTGACGCCCTGGTGGCTCAGGCGCTGGCCGTACTCGAGCGTTTGCAGGTTGATGTCCTGACCCAGTCGCGCGCGCAGAATCCCTTCGCCGGCGCTGGCGGCCAGATAGTGTGCGTTGCCGGTGCGGGCGTGATCGCCATGGGCATGAGTGATCACCGCGCGTTCGACCGGGCGCCACGGATCAATGTAGAAATCCCCGGCGGGGCAGTACAGGCCTTCGGGGCGGGCGATAACAAGGTCCATGGCGTTACCGGAATGGAGGGACTTGTTAGCTATGAGGTTTGCGCGAAGTCAGAAGTTCGATTGATTTTGCGGATACCGCATGATCGTTCCCACGCGGAGCGTGGGAACGATCATGGGGGGTTACTTGCCGGGAGTGAGGGTCAACCGCGTCTTGCCATACACCCGATCAAAGTTCTGCGGCTGCATCGGCAACCCGATGTACTGGCCCTTGAGCCACGGATCGATGCCGTTCAGGTAGTTCGGGCTCACCGGGTTACCCGATTGCCCCGTACCGTTCTGGCCCATCAGCGGTTCGCTCTGACCGAAGTCGACGATAAAGCGCATCGATGGCGCACGGGTGGTGTTGAAGTCCTGACCCCAGGCAAACGCCGCCGTATTCAGCGTCGTGTGATCGCCACCGGCCGCGAGCGGGCCGCGAACGGTCTGGCCGTTGGCATTCTTCCACTCGTAGCGGTGCAGTTTGCCCCACTGCCAGGCTTTGTGATCGCCACCCAACTGACTGTCGCCGGCGCTGATCGCCGCTGCCAGACTGCGGGCGAGGATGGCCGGTTTGTCTTCTTTTTGCGGCGTGCGGGCGTCGTCCCAGAACGGACTGTCTTCGCGGCCCAGCAGGTGGTCGGCCTGGGCGGCGTAGGACAGATCGCCATTGGCGATAAACGCCTTCCACGCCGGGCTGCTTTGCGGGCCAAGCTCGTCGAGGAAGATCTGCTTCATGCTTTCCTGCAGGAACAGCTCGTAGATCGCCGCGTCAGCGGAAGTCGGGCTGAGCTTGCCGTCGAACGCCATCAGACGGGTGAAGGCCTCGCGGGCCTTGCTACGGTCCGCTTCCGGCAGGGCGTCGATCGCCTGTTTCAGCGGCTGCGCCATGCCCGGGGCTTCGAACATCTTCTTCAGCTTGGCGGCGAAGGTGGTGGTCTGGTCGTACTGCATGGCGATCATGCTGCGACCGTCATGCTTGGCGCCGCCGGCCAGTTCGGCCAGGCGCTCGCCACGTTCCGGCGCTGCCCAGGAGTTGGACAGTTGCATGCCGTAGCCGTGAGGAATGACGCGCTGGTTGGCGGTGCCGAGCCAGCCTTGGCTCGGGTCCTGATCGTACGGGTGCAGCATCGGGTCGGCGTAACCGTCCCAGTCGTAGCGACCTTCCCAGCCCGGCGATGGCAGCAGGCCTTCGCCTTCGCGGCGGTTCGGGAAACGTCCGGTGACTTGCCAGCCAATGTTGCTGGCATCGGCAAACACCAGGTTCAGCGCGATGGCGCGGATTTCCCGGCTGGCGTCGGAGGCGCGTTCAACGGTTTGCGCGCGACTCAGATCGAAAAACGCATCGAGGGATTTGTCGTCGGTGAAGCTCGGGGTCTGTAAGGCCAGGCCGAAACCTGCGCCTTGAGCTGCGGCCTGGGCGCTGTTGAGCAGCGCGCCGTGGCGGGTTTCGTACACCGCTTCGCGAATCGGCCGCTGGCCTTTGACGAAATAGGTTTCGTTGCGCACGCCCAGCGGCTGCCATTTGCCGTTGACCTCGTAGGTCAGGCTGCTGCCCTGGCGACGGATTTTTTCCAGGAACAGGTCCTGGTTGTCGCCGAACACGCTGGTCAGGCTCCACGCCACTTTGCCGTTGAATCCGCCCAGCACCATCGGCAGACCGGCGACGGTCACGCCGGCGGCCTGATATTTCGGTGCGTGAATCTGCACGAAACTCCACAGCGACGGCGCGGCCAGCGGCCCATGACTGTCGCTGGCCAGCAGGCTCTTGCCGCTGCGGCTGCGTTGCGGGGCAATCGCCCAGTTGTTCGCAGTGCTGGCGCCGAGCAGGTTCATCGCCGCCAGTTGTTCGCTGGCGTTGCTCAGTTCGCTCAGGCCGGGAATCTGCCCGTTGAGCTTGATGCCTTGCAACTTGTCGGCTTCGGCTACCGGCAGGTTTTCGTCAGGGGCGGACGGGGTCAGCCAGGCGAGTTTGTCGGTGGTGACGGTCTGCGCCAGCACCAGCGAAGCAATTTCTTCCGGCAGGTTGGCCGACTGGCTGAAGTTCAACAGGCAGAAAATAAGCGCCGAATCTTCCGGTTTCCAGTACTCCGGCTTGTAGCCACTGGAGGCCAGATCACCCGGCAACTTGTCGGCGTAGCGGAACAGGTAGGCGTTGACGCCCCGCGCATAGACCTCGAAGAAGCGCTTGAGCCGTGGCGACGAAGCCTTGTACAGCTCGCCGGCGCTTTTCTTCAGGTTGACGGCGCGCATGTAGCGGTCGGCGTCGAGCATCGACGCGCCGGACATTTCCGCCAGACGACCCTGGGCCAGCAGGCGCAGGGTGACCATCTGATTGATGCGGTCGCTGGCGTGCACATAGCCGAGGGCGAACAACGCGTCATGGAAGCTGTTGCTTTCGATCAGCGGCATGCCCATGGCATTGCGGCGTACCGAAACGTTCTGCGCCAGGCCCTTGAGCGGCTGCACGCCGGAGGTGGGCGGGAGGGTGTCCTGAGCGTTCCAGGTCTGGCAACCGGAGAGGCTCAAGACACCGGTCACTGCTGCGGCAACGCCGAACCGGGGAAGAAAATGTGAAAGGGCTGGCGAGGCCATGGCAAAGCTCCTGCGGGGGTGTAGAGGCTGGGGGCGCAATAAAGCCGCTACGTTAGTGAGCAGGAGGGGGCCGCGCAAGCGGGGCGAGCGGTTATTTCTTCCCGTTGATCGTTCCCGCGTACGGGAACGATCAGGCCGGGTGACTCAGGCCTTCGGCGGATTGATCTTCTGCACCAGCGCGTAGGCCTTCACGGTCGCCGGGCGATCCTTGATGTGGTTGAACCAGCGCTGCACATTCGGGAAGTCTTCCAGGTTCTGGCTCTGCCATTTGTGGGAGACGATCCACGGGTAGATCGCCATGTCGGCGATGCTGTATTCGCTGCCGGCGACGAACTCATTGTGGGCCAGTTGCTTGTCCAGCACCCCGTACAAACGGGCGGTTTCATCGATGTAGCGCTTGATCGCGTAGGGGATTTTTTCCGGGGCGAACTGGCTGAAGTGATGGTTCTGCCCGGCCATCGGCCCCAGCCCGCCCATCTGCCAGAACAGCCATTGCAGCGCCACCTGGCGACCACGCAGATCCTTGGGCAGGAACTTTCCGGTCTTTTCCGCGAGGTACAAAAGAATCGCCCCGGACTCGAACAGCGACAACGGCTCGCCGCCATCGGCCGGTTCAGGGTCGACGATGGCCGGGATGCGATTGTTCGGAGCGATCTTCAGGAAGTGTGGCTGAAACTGCTCGCCCTGGCTGATGTTGATCGGGTGCACGTTGTAGCGCAGGCCCGCTTCTTCGAGGAACAGGGAAATCTTGTGGCCGTTGGGCGTGGTCCAGTAATACAGGTCGATCATGGAAAGCTCCAAATCAGGAAAATGGCTTACGTGCGGACAGCAAACGCCGGCTTCAGGTTGTCCTGTGTGCGTTCGATAGCTTGCTTAGTGACAGGAAGTGATGCTCAAGTGCGGGAAATTCAATGACCCCGCGTGAGAAAAATCGCCATGGAGCTTAAGGCCAACGCTGCACTGATCATCATCGACCAGCAAAAAGGCATTCTGGAGCCGCGTCTGGGGCGGCGGAATAATCCGTTGGCCGAAGAGCGAATCCTCGACTTGCTGAACTTTTGGCGGCGCAGCGGCCGGCCGGTGATCCACGTGCAGCACTTGTCACACTCGCCGGAATCGGTGTTCTGGCCCGAGCAGTCAGGTGTGGAATTTCAGGAAAGGTTTTTGCCGCAGGACGGCGAATGGCTGATCCAGAAACAGGTGCCGGACGCGTTTTGTGCAACAAAGCTTGAAGCGAAGTTGCGTGAGGCGGGAATCGAGCAACTGGTGATCGTCGGCGTGGCCACCAACAATTCAGTGGAGTCCACGGCACGCACTGCGGGCAATCTGGGGTTTGATGCGTGGGTGGCGGAGGATGCGTGCTTTACCTTCGACAAGGCCGATTATTTCGGCACGCCGCGTTCGGCAGAAGAGGTGCACGGAATGTCGCTGGGGAATCTGCACGGGGAGTATGCGACGGTGGTCAGCAGCGGGCGAATTCTGGCGGCAGGCTGAAAGCCGCAGGTGACAGTGCTATCGCGAGCAGGCCCGCGATAGCGATCTAACGGGCGAAACGAATGTTCGCCCGAAACATCAAGCGCCGTGGCACTTCTTGAATTTCTTGCCGTTGCCGCATGGGCAAGGGTCGTTGCGGCCGACGTCTTTCAGGGCGTTGCGCACCGGTTCCTGGTGGGCGTGGCCGCAGTTCGGGCCGTGAACATGGCCATGGTCGTGATCATGGTGGTGATGGTCATGATCGTGGTTGCAGTCTGGGCCATGGACATGAGGTTGCTGGGTCATCGGGGTCACTCCGTAATCAAATCGGCGGGGATTATCACGCCATTGCGCTCCAGGTGCACGTAGTGGGCGATGAATAAACCGGTTTCCATCTCGCCCTGCAGGCGATAGGGAACCTGCTGGTGCGGATTCTTCAGCATTTTCACCACCTCTTTGACCTTCGGCCACAGGTTGGTGCGGATCGGCACTTTATAGAAAGCACTGCTTTTGGGACCGACCGTGATCCAGTGCTCATGCTCGCCCTCGGCCAACAACATGTCGGACAGATGCACGCGGTATTCCAGGCCGCGCACGGTCAGGTCACTGTCGTTGGGGTTGTCGATGCGAAAGTGCAGGATGAATTTCTGCTCCAGCAACTTGGCGCGCACCACTTCGACTTTCACCAGATGCACGGCAGGGTCGAGGGTCTCGTCGGCGAACCATGAAGTGCAGCCGCCGAGCCCCGAGAAGCTGATCCCCAGGAACATGAGCAGTGTGAAAGCCTTGAACGTGCGCCATTGACCGAGCATGGTTTAACTCCCTTTGATGCCCAGTCTAGCCTCAGCTGCCGAAATACCCCGCACAGCACTTCTTGAACTTCTGGCCGCTGGTGCACGGGCAGGCATCGTTGCGCCCCAGTTTGAGCTGCACGGTCGGGTCGATGAAGTACCAATGACCGGCGTTCTGCACGAACGAGGAGCGCTCGCGGTGGCTGTGCTCACCCTGGCTGTCATGCCAGCGTGCAGTGAAGGTGACGAAGGCGTGTTCCGGCTGACCGCCGAAGACTTCCGAGCTTTCGACGTCCAGCCCGAGCCACGTGCTCGAAGCGCTCCAGGCGCTGATCGACTGACGATCGAGCCCTGTCTGCTGGGCGGGCAGGGTGGTTGCCACCAGGTAATCGATCAGGCCCAGCACGTAGGCGCTGTAGCGCGAGCGCATCAGGGCTTCGGCGCACGGTGCCGGATGGCCCGCATGATAATGGCCGCAGCAGGCATCCAGCAGGTTGCCGCTGCCGCAAGGGCAAATGGCTGTACTCATTGCATTACCACCAGTATTTCCCGAAGTTTTCCGGATTGGCCCAGAATCGCGAGTTGAGCCAGTCGGGGACTTGTTTGTAGTCAAGCAGATCATAGGTGAACAGGGTCAGAACCTGCTCGTCGCGGGCAAAACGCTCGCTGGCTTGCAGGGCCAGTGAATAGAAGTCCGTTTCCTGCCAGCCGCTGGCCGCCAGGTCCGCCAGCACCGCGATGCGGCTGGCGTTGAGGTTGCGGATTCCGCCCAGCAGATTCAGGCCGTCGCGCTTGGGCAAATGTTCCAGGCAATCGACCACCAGCGCCAGGTCGAAACGGCGTGCCGCCAGTTCCGCCGGCAACGCGCCGGGCGCGGCGTGGGCGACGCAAGTGTCCGGGTGCGCGTCCTTGAACGCCGCCAGTGCGGGGAATTCGCTGGCGCCGATCAGCAGCAGACGGGCCGGGGCGTAGCGGTCCAGCAGGGCGGCCAGTGCCTGCTGTGGCGTGCGGGAAGACAGGGCGACGTTCATCGAAGTTCCTCAATCAGATCGCCAAGACTAGCCTGCCCGGGCGTCGAGGCCTAGATCTCTGTCCTGCGGGTTTGCGCCAAATGCGCCGAAGTCCTGTGAACACGCTCGCAAACAGCAGTGGCCTATTGCTGGCGGAGATTAAAACTCCGGTCTTTACTCCCTGAATCGGTTCTAAGCCGATCCCTCAGGAGAAAACTAGATGAGCATAGTTCGGACAGCATTACCCTTGGTTCTGCTAACCAGTGTGTTGACTGGTTGCGCAGGTTTGCAGAAAACCGACTGGCCGACCTGTGCGGCAGTCGGCGGTGTCGTCGGAGCGGGTCTCGGTGCGACGGAAAGCTCTGCATGGGCAGGCTATGGCGCATTACTCGTCGGCGGTACGGCAGCAGCCTATTGCTGGGTGCACGGTGATGGCGATGAAGACGGCGATGGTGTGCCGGACAGTCGCGACAAGTGCCCGCATACGCCTAAAGGCGTGCAGGTCGATGCTGACGGCTGCCCTCCACCAGCCCCTGCACCAGTGGTTGAAGAAGCTGTAGTGGTCAAGGAAGAAACCATCGTCATCCGCGATGTTCACTTCCAGTTCGACAAGGCCACCCTGACGCCTTCCGATAAACAGGTACTCGACAAGGTCGCCACGCGCCTGAAACAGGAATCGAGCACCGCGCGACTGACCGTGACCGGTCATACCGACAGCGTGGGCAGCGATGCCTACAACAAGAAACTGTCGGATCGTCGGGCGCACTCGGTGGTGGAATACCTGATCCATGATGGTGTGCCACGTTCCAGCTTCGTCTCGGTGACCGGTGCCGGTGAAAGCCAGCCAGTGGCGGATAACAAAACCGCCGATGGCCGTGCGCTGAACCGTCGCACGGAAATCAAAATCGAACGCTAGCCCCCCTCGCATCCGCGGCTTGTGCAGTCGCGGATGCGGGTCTTTACTCCTGTGTAACCGGTATGGGCCGGTGACACAGGAGCTTTCACAATGAGTGTATTCTCAAGGTCCGTCTTGCCGGTGCTGCTGCTTGGCAGCCTCTTGACCGGTTGCGCTACTCACAGCGATGGCACTGCCCCCCTCAATCAACGTACCTGGCCGATCTGCAGCCTCATTGGCGGACTGGTCGGCGGCGGTCTGGGCGCGATTGAAAGCGGTGGCTGGGCCGGTGGCGGCGCAGCGCTGGGGATCCTCACCGGCGGATTGATCTGTTACGCCCAGGATGGCGATGAGGACGGCGATGGCGTGTTCGACCGTCGCGACCGTTGCCCTGACACTCCGGCCAACACCCCGGTCGATCACCGTGGTTGTCCGCTGCCGCAATACCCGGTCGCCGAGAAACCGGCCGAACCGGCCCCGCAATCCGAAGTCATCACCCTGAGCGATGCCGGTAACGTGCTGTTCGACTTCGACAAATCCGACCTCAAACCTGCGGCGAAAAGTCAGCTGGATTCGCTGATGGACAAGTTGCGCAACGCCGATGTGGTGAGCATCAAGGTCATCGGTCACACCGACGGCAAGGGTTCGGACGCTTATAACCAGGCGTTGTCGGAACGTCGCGCGAGCAGCGTGGCGGCCTATCTGCTGAGCCAGGGGCTGGCGCCGGACAAACTCACCAGCGAAGGGCATGGCAAACGGGAACCGGTCGCCGACAACGAGACTGAAGAGGGACGTGCGCAGAATCGTCGTGTGGAACTGCACATCAATCGTTAGGACGTGTCTGTAGTCCGCAGGCTAGAGCTGTCGGGCGATGTTCATCGTCGCCCCGGCAGACATCCGACGAGTGCCCGGAACTTTTTTATTTCCCCCTCTGGCTTATCCCGTACGGAAGCCGTTACTGTGCGCCCAAAGAATAATTCGCAACACGGGGGAGCGTATGAAGGTGTTCTGTGGGCTGGGGCGGTTGTTGACCCTGGTGTTCTGCTGCGTGGTACTGGCCAATCAACTGGTGCCGTTTGTTCATCCGTTGCATCTGCTGGTCAATCTGGCCGCTGTTCTGCTGCTGGCGATCCATCTGCTGGAAGTGCTGCTGTGCAATCGCAGCCTCAAAGGTCGTCCGCACCCGTGGCGTGATCGCGGCCGTGTCCTGCTGTTCGGCGTTTTCCACCTGCAAACCATCCCGGCCCCGGCCGCTCCGGAGGCTTCCCATGCGTAAACTTTGCCTGCTCGCTGCATTCATCAGTCCTTTGGCTTGTGCCCAGGTGGTGAGTGTCGAACCCAATTCCCTGATGCGTTTGCCCAACACCGCCAGCACCTTGCAACTGGAAAAACTGGTGGTCGCCGATTACGGCACCTTGCTGGTGCCCTCCAACGTGACCGAGTTGAGCGTCGGCGAGTTGCAGTTGGGCCGCGAAGCGCGCATCGCCATCGTGCCGGGTGAACAGGCGCTGGATCTGAAAGTCACCCGCGCCGCACTTGCCGAAGGCAGCCGCATCACCGCTCGTGGCGCGCCGGGGACCTATGAAAAAGCGGCCCGTGCCGGACGTAACCTGAATCTGCAATTCAAGGCGCTGAATGCACCGCAGCTGATCGTCGATGCACGCGGCGGCACCGGTGCGCCGGGCTTCGTCGGGCTCGACGGTGCCAACGGTCAGGAACCGGGCTGCACCTGGGGCCAGGCCGGACACGGTTTCGATGGCAGTGACGGCAGCAATGGCCAGCCGGGCGCACCGGGTGCGCTGGTGCGCCTGGAAGTACCCCGTGAGTTTCCGGCCGAGTTGATCAAGGTTGAAGTCGCCGGTGGTGCCGGTGGCCCGGCGGGGCCTGGCGGCAAACCGGGGGCGGGCGGCAAGTCCAAGGGTTGCCTGGTGTATCGCGCCGATGGCGGCAAGAGCGGCAAACCTGGGGCTGACGGGCAGCCGGGGCCTGCGGGAGCGGCGGGGTCTGTCACCGTACAGCGCCTGTAAGCCATCCCCTGTCTGATCGTTCCCACTGAGTGGGAACGATCAGCCTCACTTCAGAACGACGGCCGCGCCGCGGCAATCGCCACCAGCGCCAAACCGACCAACAGATTGAACCCCACCACCTTGCGAATCCGCCCCAGCACTGCCGCACCCGCTGGCCAATCCTTCGCCTGCACCGCCGTGCGCAATTCGGGCAGCATCAATGCTTGAATCCGGATGAACAGCGCTGTCATCACGATGTACAAGCCCATCATCACCTGCACGTACTTCGGTGCCGTCTCGAAGCCGATGTGCTGCAGATGCAACATGCCCACCCCGGTCACCGGCAGCAGAATCACCGCGCCCCACACCCAGCGGAAAAAACCTTGAAACACTTCCACCCACAGGGTCAGTCGTCCGGGGCCGTCCAGAGCCTTCACAGCCGCCGGGCGCAGCACCATCCAGGCGAAAAACATGCCGCCGACCCACACCAGGGCGGCGAGGACATGCAGGGGGTAAACGAGGCTAAAAGGTGTCATTGGGGTACTCCGTTCTGCGCGGGACTGATTAGCGGGGTATGATAGCCGCCGAACCGAACCACTGAAAATTTATCCAGCGTTTTTGCGCCCGACAACACATGATCAGCACTGAACTCAAAACCACGATCCAGGGCGCCTATTCGCGTTTTCTAGAGGCCAAGAGCCTCAAGCCGCGTTACGGCCAGCGCCTGATGATCGCTGAAATTGCCAAGGTCCTCGGGGATATCGACACCGACGACGAAGGCCGGCGCAGTGGCGACCCCGCGATTGTCGCGGTGGAAGCCGGCACTGGTACCGGCAAGACTGTGGCCTACAGCCTCGCCGCAATTCCTACGGCGAAACTGGCCGGTAAACGCCTGGTGATCGCCACCGCGACAGTCGCCCTGCAAGAGCAGATCGTCTACAAGGATTTGCCCGACCTGATGCGCAACAGCGGGTTGAACTTCAGCTTCGCCCTGGCCAAGGGCCGTGGCCGCTACATGTGCCTGTCCAAGCTCGATATGCTGTTGCAGGAAGGCCACGCACAGACCGCCACGGCGCAGTTGTTCGAAGAAGAAGGCTTCAAGATCGAGGTCGATGAGGCCAGCCAGAAGCTGTTCACCAGCATGATCGAGAAACTCGCCGGCAATAAATGGGACGGCGACCGCGACAGCTGGCCCAACGCGCTGGAAGACGCCGACTGGGCGCGCCTGACCACCGATCACAGCCAGTGCACCAACCGTCATTGCCCGAACTTCGGCCAGTGCGCCTTCTACAAGGCCCGCGAAGGCATGGGCAAGGTCGACGTGATCGTCACCAACCACGACATGGTGCTGGCCGACCTGGCACTGGGCGGCGGGGCGGTGCTGCCCGATCCGCGCGACACCATTTATGTGTTCGACGAAGGTCATCACCTGCCGGACAAGGCCATCGGCCACTTCGCCCATTACACGCGTCTGCGTTCCACCGCCGACTGGCTGGAAACCACCGCCAAGAACCTCACCAAACTGTTGGCCCAGCATCCGCTGCCGGGTGACCTCGGCAAACTGATCGAGCAGGTGCCGGAGCTGGCGCGGGAGATCAAGACCCAGCAGCAATTCATGTTCACCGCTTGCGAGCAGATCGCCGATTTCAAGCCCGGCGAAGACGTCGAGGGCCGTGAGCGCCCGCGTCATCGCTTCATCGGCGGGGTGATTCCCGAGCACATGCGCGAGATGGGTATCGAGCTGAAAAAAGGCTACGCCCGTCTCAACGACCTGTTCACCCGCCTGACCGACCTGCTCAAGGAAGGCATGGATGGCGAGGTCAACATCGGCATCGCCAGCAACCAGGCCGAAGAATGGTACCCACTGTTCGGCAGCCTGTTGTCCCGTGCGTCCGGCAATTGGGAGCTGTGGACCGCGTTCACCGCCGAAGACCCGGAAGACAACCCGCCGATGGCCCGCTGGCTGACGCTGGCGGAAAGCGGTTCGCTGTTCGACATCGAGGTCAATGCCAGCCCGATCCTCGCCGCCGAAACCTTGCGTCGCAGCTTGTGGAACGTGGCTTATGGCTGTCTGGTGACTTCGGCGACGTTGACCGCGCTCGGCACGTTCGACCGTTTCCGCATGCGCGCCGGCCTGCCGAAAAAAGCCGTCACCGCCGTGGTGCCGAGCCCGTTCCATCACGCCGATGCCGGCGTGTTGCGGGTGCCGGACTTGAAAGCCGATCCGCGTGATGCTGCCGCTCACACCGCCGCGATCATCCGCGAGTTGCCGGAGCTGGTCGAAGGTTCGCGTGGCACGTTGGTGCTGTTCTCGTCGCGCAAACAGATGCAGGACGTGTTCGACGGCCTCGACCGCGACTGGCGCAAGCAAGTGTTCATTCAAGGCAACCTGTCGAAACAGGAAACCCTGAACAAGCACAAGGCGCGGGTCGATGGCGGTGATTCCAGCGTGCTGTTCGGCCTCGCCAGTTTCGCCGAAGGGGTGGACTTGCCGGGTGCCTATTGCGAGCACGTGGTCATCGCCAAGATTCCGTTCTCGGTGCCGGACGATCCGGTCGAAGCCGCACTGTCTGAGTGGATCGAAGCCCGGGGCGGCAATCCGTTCATGGAAATCTCGGTGCCCGACGCCTCGCTGAAGCTGGTTCAGGCCTGCGGCCGTCTGCTGCGTACCGAAGAAGACCGCGGCACCATCACCTTGCTGGATCGGCGGCTGGTCACCCAGCGCTACGGCAAGGCGATCCTCAATGCGTTGCCTCCTTTCCGTCGTGAAATATCCTGAGACATCGGTGGGCAGTTTTGCCCGCCGCGTTGTCTATCTCTGCGCCATCGCTTTTCCATTGGCCATTGTTGGTCGTTAGGGAGAAATCCGTTCTCATGATTCGTCGTTCGTTGCCTGCCGTTTTTGCCCTGGTTTTCGCTGCGCCTTTGCTGGCGGCACCTGCCGGGCAGCAGACCTTGTTCAACTTTGTCCGCCCCGCCGACGTGGTGAAAGTCGCGACCGAAAACGCCGACCTGCCGCAAGCCAACGCCGAGCAGACCCCCGAGGGCGAAGTGCTGCGCCGGGTGACCTTCAATCCGGTGGCGCGCCCGACCTTGCGCCTGAGCCCGCAGACCGGTGCCTGGGACTGGTCGCAGTCCGGCATGATGAGCCTGCGCATTCAGAGTGCGATGAACTGGGCCGTGACCGTTTACGTACAAATCCAGAGCAACGACGGCAAGACCCTGGTCAGCCGCGTTGATCTGCCAGCCGGCCCGGCGCAGACCTTGCTCGTACCGTTGACCGCGACCTCGCCGCTGAGCCAGGGCATGAAGGCCGGGCCGCTGATGCCAATGACCATCGACGGGCAGCGCGTGTTGCTGGCCAGCAGCAACGGTGAACTGGATCGCAGCCAGGTGGTGTCCGTCAGCCTGTCGATGGACCAGCCGAAAGCCGCGCAAAGCCTGTTGCTGGAGCGCTTTGGCGTGCAGGACGAGGGCGAGGTGATCAAAGCCGCCTACGGCAATCTGGTGGATGCCTACGGTCAGTCGACTCGCAGCAAATGGCCAGAGAAAGTCGCCAATGACGAACAACTGAAATCCGCCGCCGCCAAGGAACAGCAACAGCTGAAAACCTGGCTGGCCGAGCGCGAAAAATCGTCGCTGGACAAGTTTGGTGGCTGGAGCAAAGGCCCGGTATTCAAGGCCAGCGGCTTCTTCCGCACTGAAAAGCGTGATGGCCGCTGGTATCTGGTGACGCCGGAAGGCCATCCGTTCTATTCCCTGGGCGTGAACACCGTCAGCCCGGAGGTCAACCAGACCTACGTGGCCGGTCGCGAGTACATGTTCGAATCCCTGCCAAAACCTGACGAGCCACTGGCCAGTCACTTCGGCGAGGGCGACAACCGTGGTGGCAATGGTTCCGATCAGGGCCGTGGCTACGGCAACGGACGCTGGTACGACTTCTATGGCGCCAACCTGCAACGCCTTTACGGCGAACCTTGCGTGACTCCGGCGGCGACTGAGCAAGCGCCTGCCACCCCGTGCAAAGCCACCATCGACGAGCAGAAGTGGGCCAGCCACACCCTCGACCGTCTGCAGGCGTGGGGCTTCAACACCGTCGGCAACTGGAGCGCACCGCAACTGAGCGACGCCGAGCGTGTGCCGTACACCTTGCCGCTGTCGATCGTCGGCGACTACACCAGTATCAGCACCGGCAACGACTGGTGGGGCGGCATGCCTGACCCGTTCGACCCACGTTTCGCCATGGCCACCGAACGCGCCGTGGCGATTGCCGCCCGCGATCACCGTGACGATCCATGGCTGATCGGCTACTTCGCCGACAACGAACTGGCCTGGGCCGGTCCTGGTGATGATCCGAAGTCGCGTTACGCGCTGGCCTACGGCACGTTGAAAATGACCACTGACGTTCCGGCCAAGCGTGCGTTCCTCAAGCAGTTGCGCGACAAGTACCGCAATCAGGCGGGGCTGTCGAAGGCCTGGGGCATCGATCTGCCGGCCTGGGAATTGATGGAGGATCCGGGTTTCGAAGCGCCACTGCCGAATCCGGAGCATCCGGAAATCGAGGCCGACTTCAAATACTTCCAGAAAGTCTTCGCCGACACCTACTTCAAGACCATTTCCGATTCGCTGAAATGGCACGCGCCGAACCAGTTGCTGCTGGGCGGCCGGTTCGCCATCAGCACGCCGGAAGCCGTGGCCTCCTGCGCGCAGTATTGCGACGTGCTGAGCTTCAACATGTACACCCTGCAACCGCAGGACGGCTATGACTTCGCCGCGCTGCGCAGCCTCGACAAACCGGTGCTGATCACCGAGTTCAACTTCGGTTCGACCGATCGCGGCCCGTTCTGGGGCGGTGTGACGCCGTTGAACAAGGAAGAAGACCGTGGCCCGGCCTACGCCAACTTCCTCAAGCAGGCGCTGAGCGAACCGTCGATCGTCGGCGTGCACTGGTTCCAGTACCTCGACCAACCGGTGACCGGACGTCTGCTTGATGGTGAGAACGGCCACTTCGGTCTGGTCGGTGTGACCGACTTGCCGTACCAGGGATTTGTCGAAACCGTGCGCAAGAGCAATCTGGCGACGATCGATCAGCTTGGCAAAGAAGCTGCGAAGGCCGCTGCGGCGGCGGACAAGGCCGGTCACGAAACCGAAGGCGGACGCAAAGGCGAGGCCGGAAAAGGCCCGGGGCAGGGCGCCGGCCATACCGGCGGGCATTCCGGCAACGGCCACTAAGACAGAACCGCCCGGCCCGCCGCTGTTCCCAAAACCCTCAAGGGCTGGAACAATGCGGGCCACTTTGTAGAGCGTTTTCGCGGGGGAGTTGCGGGTGCAGATTCAGGGACATTACGAGCTTCAATTCGAAGCGGTGCGCGAAGCTTTCGCGGCACTGTTCGACGATCCCCAGGAACGTGGCGCCGCGTTGTGCATCCGGGTCGGCGGCGAAACCGTCCTCGATCTCTGGTCAGGTACCGCCGACAAGGACGGCGCCGAAGCCTGGCACAGCGACACCATCGCCAACCTGTTTTCCTGCACCAAGACTTTTACTGCCGTCACCGCGCTGCAACTGGTGGCCGAAGGCAAGTTACAACTCGATGTTCCGGTCGCCCGCTACTGGCCGGAATTCGCCGCCGCCGGCAAGGAATCCGTGACCCTGCGTCAACTGCTCTGCCATCAGGCCGGCCTGCCGGCCCTGCGCAAACTGTTGGCCCCCGAAGCCCTGTATGACTGGCAAACCATGGTCGACGCCCTCGCGACCGAAGCGCCGTGGTGGACGCCGGGCACCGGTCATGGTTATGCCGCGATCACTTACGGCTGGCTGATCGGCGAGTTGCTGCGGCGTGCCGACGGTCGCGGGCCGGGGGAATCCATCGTGGCGCGGGTCGCCAAACCGCTGGGGCTGGATTTCCATGTCGGCCTGGCCGACGAAGAATTCCATCGTGTGGCGCACATCGCACGGGGCAAGGGTAACGTCGGCGATGCCGCCGCCCAGCGCCTGTTGCAAGTCACCATGCGCGAGCCAACAGCCATGACCACTCGTGCCTTCACCAATCCGCCGTCGGTGCTTACCAGCACCAACAAACCGGAATGGCGCCGCATGCAGCAACCGGCGGCCAACGGCCATGGCAATGCACGCAGCCTGGCCGGGTTCTACGCCGGTCTGCTCGACGGCAGCCTGCTGGAAAGCGAAATGCTTGATGAGCTGACCCGCGAACACAGCCTCGGCGAGGACAAGACCTTGCTGACCCGCACCCGTTTCGGTCTCGGTTGCATGCTCGATCAACCTGACGTGCCAAACGCCACCTACGGCCTCGGCCCGCGGGCGTTCGGGCATCCGGGGGCGGGCGGTTCCATCGGTTTTGCTGATCCGGAGCACGATGTGGCCTTCGGATTTGTGACAAATACCCTGGGGCCGTACGTCTTGATGGATCCGCGCGCGCAGAAGCTGGCGCGGGTACTTGCCACTTGTCTGTAAAGCGTTACCAGAGGTTCCAGGGCCGGAACCTCGACCGGTTTTTCGATTCAAAGCGTCTGTTTATCCGGGCGAAAGTCCTCTGATTGTCCATTACTTATTTTGTGGGTTTCCAATGTCGTCCAAACAAACTCTCGCCCTGGCCCTGTGTTTCGCGATTACCGGTTGTGCACAGACTCCGAAGAATGACGCCGATGGCGGCAGCTGGTGGCCGTTCGGTTCTTCCGACAAAGTCGCGGCCAAGGAGCCGGCTCCGGCCCCTGCACCGTTGAAACCGGCCGCCACCGCGCCGGTCGCCAAGACCGAGAGCAGCAGCCATTGGTACTGGCCGTTCGGTTCCGATGACTCGGCGGACAAGGCCAAGACCGACGTGAAGCCCGAAGTAAAACCTCAAGCCAAACCGGCTGTTGTCGCCAAGGCTGATGCCGACACGGGCAGCAAGTGGTGGTGGCCGTTCGGCGGCAAGTCGCAGGACACCGCCAAAGTCGTGCCTATGCCGGATCCAAAGGTCACTCAGGCCTGGCTGGATGACTACGAGCCACGCCTGCGCACCGCGATCAAGGACAGCAATCTGCAACTTGAGCGCCGTGAAAACGTGCTGGTCGTGATCGCGCCGGTTGAAGGCTCGTTTAACCCGGATCGTCCGGCGATGCTGCTGCCGGTCACCCTTGGCCCGTTCACACGTGTGGCAAAAATTCTCGAAGCCGACCCGAAAACCGCCGTGCTGGTGCTCGGTCACAGCGACACCACTGGCGCAGCCCCGGCGAACACCAAACTGAGCCAGGAACGCGCTCAGGCCGTGGCAGCGATCTTCCGTCTCAGCGGCTTGCAGCGTGATCGCCTGATGCTGCGCGGCATGGGCTCCGAAGCGCCGCGTGCGGCCAACGACAGCGTTGAAGGCCGTGCCCTGAACCGTCGTGTCGAACTGCTGGTGACCCCGCAAAACACCATGGTTGCGCTGCTGAGCAAGTACAACATGCCGGCTCCGGCACCAGTGACCATGGTCGCTGCCCAGGACGTCAAGCCTGTCGCCAAACCGGTCACCCCGGCGCCGGCGGCGAAGAAAGCCGCAGTACCGGCGACCAAAAAGGCTCCGGCCAAGAAAGCGGCTGCCAAGGCGCCAGCGAAGAAGGCACCAGCGAAGACTCCGGCCAAGAAAACCGCTCCAGCCAAAGCCGCCGCAAGCGACAAGAAAGTCGTTGCGACCGACGCGGCAAAACAGTAATCCGCTAACGAAAAGGAATGCGCCATGACCCAGGCTCTGGCAGATATGCGTCGTGATTACACCCGGGATGGCCTGACCGAGGCGCAAGCCCCGGCCGAGCCTTTCGCGCTGTTCCACCAGTGGTTTGCCGATGCGGTGAAAACCGAGCAGGCCCCGGTGGAAGCCAACGCCATGACCCTGGCCACGGTCGATGCGGACGGTCGACCGCACTGCCGCATTCTGCTGCTCAAGGGCCTGGACGAGCAGGGCTTCACCTTCTTCACCAACTACGAAAGCGCCAAGGGCCAGCATCTGGCCGCGAATCCGTTCGCGGCCATGACGTTCTTCTGGCCGACCCTGGAGCGCCAGGTGCGTATCGAAGGGCGGGTGGTGAAGGTCACGCCCGAGGAGTCCGACGCGTACTATCAAGTGCGCCCGCTGGGCAGCCGGTTGGGTGCCTGGGCGTCACCGCAGAGCCGGGTGATCAACGGCCGGGGTGAACTGGAAGATTTGCTCAAGGCTACCGAGCAACGCTTCACCGACACCCAGCCCGACTGCCCGGAACACTGGGGCGGCTATCGCTTGCTCCCCGATCGCATCGAATTCTGGCAGGGCCGCGCGAGCCGTCTGCACGATCGCCTCAACTACCGTTTGCAGGGCGCCGACTGGATTCTTGAACGTCTGGCACCTTAAGCAGTCTACCGAGCGGGATAGCCTGCCGCAGCGGCCTCAAGCCACTTCGGCAGGTCCCGACGCCTGATCTTCTGCGATCGGGCTTGCGCCAGCCGTTCGAGCATGAAGGCGCGTTTGCCTTCATCCTTGCCGGCCAGTGACAATGCCAGATCGCGGTCCATCCAGCGTTTGATCCGCACGTACAACCACCAGTGGAAGTACAAACCGGCGACGGTTGTGACGACAATGATGAAGTAATCCATGAAAATCCTTGGGGTCGGCGGCGCAAGCTATGTATTTTGGCGCTACTGTTGGGTGAGTTCGTGGAGGCCCTGTACCGGGCCTGAATGAAACCAAATTTATCCGGGCGGCGCCGTGACAGGCGTCAAGCTGCGGAGTTTAATGAATACCTGTCCTTTGGAGTTGATCCTATGCGTAAGTCTGTTCTGCTGGTTGCTTCCTTTTCCACGATGGCGATGTTGCTTACCGGCTGCCAATCGAGCCTGACCGGTGACTCCTACTCCCGTGACGAAGCGCGTCGCGTGCAGACGATTCGCATGGGCACCATCGAATCCCTGCGTCCAGTGAAAATCGAAGGCACCAAGACCCCGATCGGCGGCCTCGCCGGTGCAGCGGTGGGCGGTGTCGGCGGCAGCGCCATCGGCGGCGGTAAAGGCAGCATCGTTGCAGCCGTTATCGGTGCCGTGGCCGGCGGCCTGATCGGTTCGGCCACCGAAGAAGGCCTGACCCGTACCCAAGGCGTTGAAATCACCGTGCGCGAAGACGACGGCAGCATGCGCGCCTACGTGCAGCAAGTGCAGGAGAATGAAGTGTTCCGCGTCGGTGAGCGGGTACGGATTTCGACTGTCGGCGGGACCAGCCGCGTTTCGCACTAAACGGGAACGAGCGGTAAAAGAAAACCCCGATCAGGTGACTGGTTGGGGTTTTTTGTTTGGCGTTTACCAGTGATCTCGATAGACGAATGCGATTTGATAGTCATAAGAAGATGAATCAATGACGTGCTTAAAGTACGGTTGAAGAATACTCACCCAGTGTGAGAGCACATCGAATCCGCCGTTGTTTATATTGTTTTCAATTGGCATGCCGAGTGATTCGATTACAGAGCCGTCGTCACCGAAGTCCTTCGTTAATTCCTCTCCTACGCCCAGTTCGGTTTCCTTGTCATACCATTCGAGTCTGGCTTTCAGTCCCATAAAAACCTCATAAATATTTTTTGATGCTTCGCTTTTTCTTTTTGGGTGGATCTAGTTGCTTGCCGGTTCTATGGTCGTACGATCCCAAATGAGTACCGTCACTTGACCGGTACGTCTCAAGCTCACCGTGAAGAAAGTCCCATTCATATATTGTTCTCCCTTTCGCGTCTGTCCAGCGATCCCGGAGCCCACCCGAGTACGGGGTTTTCTTTTTTGCTCTCTTTAATCCCGGAAATGCAGTGATTTCGTCTGTCTCAGGAGCCGGGTGGTAGGTGTGACCAGCCTTGGCTGTGCCATGCCCGCGTACATTTAGAACAATATAAAGCGGCTTAACTCCAGAATCCGCCGGAAACACCAATATGAAATCCCGATAATCCGGAGGATAAACCGGATTCACCAGAATCCCGTCCGCCGCTTTCGTCGGCGGATACACCCAGATATGCGGCGCTTGCGGAGCAGCCTCCAGTGCCGGAATACCGAGGATGTCGGAACCGTCCACGGCGGGCGTCCAGATCAGTTCGATGCCTTCGCCGAGGTCTGCGACAAAGCGGTTACCGCGTGCGGTGAACTGCGCGACATCAACCATTTCCCAGTCGCGATTCTTGCCGGTGTAGAAACCGTAACCCTTGAGGCTGCCATCCGCCTGCTGTTCGACACGCAAGCGCACGCGGGTTCGAGCCTGTTTGAGGGCTAGCAACTGGTCTTCGGTGTAGAGGGCGCTGTCGCCCAGGTTCGATGGCATGAGCAACGCCACCAGCCCGACCAAAGGTGTCACAACGGCGGCGGAAGCCATGGCGGGCAATGCCTTGAACGCCTTACCCGCAAGGGCGAAGGTGCCCAGGCCTGCCGGGATGGCAGTGCCGCTGATTTTCTTGAGCGCAACACCACCGCTGTCATCGGCTTCACGGCCACCGAGCAGGATCAGGTCGCCGTAATCTTTCAGGCTGTCAGTCGGCACCATCCCCGAAGGATTCGAGTAATCGATGATCGCGTCCGGCAACTTGCAGGACTTGGCGAACACGCAGCCGGCACGCACCGGCTCAGGCCTGTTCGACGCGACCTCACGGCTGCGTTCGAAAGCGTCCTGTCGCGCCAGCATGGCGTCGTACTTGTTTTGTCGTTCGTCCTGATCGGCCAGCTCGGTGGCCGTCATGTAGCGGTAGGTGACGTGATGCCCGTCGCCTGCCGGTGGGTTGGGAACCCGGGGAATGTCCTTTTGACCAGCCACTGATTGTCCTTTCGTTCATGCATCGGCAGCCCCTCGAAAGGGGCTGCACGACGTTAACGAAGCAGGAAAATCGTGGCTGTAGGACGCGTCTCTAAAGACGTGGGGATTGTTCGACGTGAATCAGGGCCGACGCTAAGAGAAGTCGAGAGGACTTGTAATCTAGATCAGTTTATCCAGTACAAACTCTTTAAACCAAGGTGGCTGAACGTCTGACTTGATTTCAATCAGCTCTCCGTCTGTGATCTCTGCTACTTGTGTCAGCCCTTCGCTACCTTCGTCGGAGTTATCAAAGATATAGGCTCTGTTCGAGGTGAGGATTGCGTCCGATAGAAGCGCCAGAGACCTCCAATAACGCTTTCGTATCTTTTCAGGAGGAACGTTGTGCCCACCCTGTGATACGCGATAGGCAACCCTGGCAACATTGATTTCCGGGTCGGCTGTTGCAACGTAATAGACGTAAACCCTATAGCCGGATCTCTGGGCTTCGTAGAGCAAGTCGACTTTATCTGATGAGGACATGACGGTTTCGAACGTAAAACTGATTTTCTCTTTGATCAGAGAGCGCCGTATGAAGTCGGAAAGAGCGGAGGCTACATAGGAGTCGATCTGAGTATCCGAGAAGCTGAGCCTGTCACCTTCAATCGTAATCGAATCCAATTTTGCCAATGACTCTGGAGCTTTTTTTAGCAGGGCGTGGTTGCGGAAAAAATCGAAAATGTCATTTTTGTGAGATTCGATGCGATAGGTGGTGAAATCAAAATAACCAGTGTCTTTGATTGCACGCTCTATATCATCTGGGTTTATGTAATTTCCCAATAGATGGGCAGGAACCAGCCGATTAAAGGTGCTTTTTCCTGAGCCATTTGGTCCGGCGAATATACGTACCCTCGGTGTGCTCAAGAAACGACCTGTTTAGACAGTTTGCTGATTTGCAGGCGAGTCCCGCTTTTCAGGTTTCCATATGTGCCGATCGAGCGCAGTGCAACCGAAGATTTTTCTGTCACTTCAAACAGCTGACCATCTTTGGCGACAAGCACAGCAGCCCCATTGGCAAGCGCCATTTTGTAGGCGTTGTTGAACGCTTTCAGGGCAATGTCCGGAATATAAGACTCCTGCACGGCAATCTGACTGTCCGTCATTGGGCGCTTTTCTGCTTTGCGTGACATGGAAGGCTCCGAAAAAACGTTCTGAGGTGACGCTGCTGTCAACAGAAGATATAGCACACTTGAAAGGCTCAGGTTAAGCGCTGCGAGCAGCACCAACGGGAGATTTACCATGTCTTTGCAAGGTTCTGGAGCCCAATCATGTGTGTGGATCTTTCATTGAGTCTTGGCCCCTCCAGAGAGAGGGCCGTAATGTGCGACTTAACTGCCTTGCATGGATCCTTTTCTGCTCGCGGCCAATGTCACCGCATAACCGATCAATGCAGCGAACACTGAGCCGGTGAGAATGCCCATCCGGTCCATCCCGGCGTATTCACTGGCACCCGGCACGAACGCCAGCGAGCCGACAAACAGACTCATGGTGAAGCCGATCCCGCAGAGGATCGCCACGCCAAGCACCTGGCCCCAATTGGCGCCCTGAGGCAGGGCGGCGATGCCGGTCTTGACCGAAAGCCAGGTCAGGCCGAACACGCCAACGGTCTTGCCCAGCAGCAGGCCGACGGCGATGCCCATCGGTACATGGTGCGTGAAGCTTTCGGCGGTCACACCGGTCAGCGACAGACCGGCGTTGGCGAAGGCGAACAGCGGCAGAATGCCGTAGGCGACCCACGGGTGCAGCGCGTGTTCCAGGGTCAGCAGCGGCGAAGGCTCGGCGTTTTTGGTGCGCAGCGGGATGCAGAACGCGAGGGTCACGCCGGCCAGCGTCGCATGGACACCGCTCTTGAGGACGCAGACCCACAGGATCAGACCAATGATCATGTACGGCCCGAGCTTGACCACCCCGAGTCGGTTCATCGCCACCAGAGCCGCGATGCACGCCGCCGCCAGACCCAGCGACAGGGTCGAGAGTTCGCCGGAATAGAAGATCGCGATGATCACGATGGCGCCCAGGTCATCGATGATCGCCAGGGTCATCAGGAACAGCTTCAGCGACACCGGCACTCGCTTGCCGAGCAAGGCCAGCACGCCGAGGGCGAAGGCGATGTCGGTGGCGGTCGGAATCGCCCAGCCGTCGAGGGCAGCCGGGTTGTCGCGGTTGAGGAACCAGTAGATCAGCGCCGGCACCAGCATGCCGCCAATCGCGGCCGCGCCGGGCAGGACGATCTGCGACGGTTTCGACAGCTGACCGTCGAGGACTTCGCGCTTCACTTCCAGGCCGATCAGCAGGAAGAACAGCGCCATCAGGCCGTCGTTGATCCACAGCAGCAAGGGCTTGGCGATTTTCAACGCGCCGATCTGCGCCACCACGGGGGTATCGAGCAGGCCGTTGTACAACCACGACAGCGGCGAGTTGTTGATGATTAAAGCCAGGATGGCCGCGGCGATCAGTAACAGACCGCTGGCAGCTTCCAACTGAAAGAAACGCGTGAAAGTGCTACGCAGAGGCAAGGTCGCTCTCCATCGATAAAGTCAAAAGGTGGGACACCCTAACCCGTACCGTTAGTTGTTAAAACAAAAGTTATATTCTTTTTTGTTATATGTGGTTACAGAGCGCCCAGTCGACGTGCAGCAGAGCCTAGCAGTTGCCCAAGGGATTGAAGCTCAGCTGTATCTGTCGGTGCCGTAGGTTTTTTCCTAAGCTTGGGGGCTGAGCCTGTGAAGGCACTTCTGCCCGATTCAACGAGATCAACAGCCATGAGCGACAACCGACAGTGGGCCCGCGAAGCCATCCGGATCATCGAAGCTGACTTCCAGCGCAGCGCCGACACGCACCTGATCCCCTTGCCGCTGCCGGGGTTCCCGGGCATCGAGTTGTACTTCAAGGACGAGTCCAGCCACCCCACCGGCAGCCTCAAGCACCGTCTGGCCCGTTCGCTGTTTCTCTACGCCTTGTGTAACGGCTGGCTCAAGCCAGGCGCGCCGGTGATCGAAGCATCCAGTGGTTCGACGGCGATTTCCGAAGCGTACTTCGCGCGGATGCTGGGGCTGCCGTTCATTGCGGTGATGCCGGCGACCACGTCCAAGGAGAAGATCGCCCAGATCGCGTTCTATGGCGGCAAGAGTCACCTGGTGGACGATCCGACCCAGATCTACGCCGAATCCGAACGTCTGGCCCGCGAACACGATGGGCACTTCATCGACCAGTTCACCTACGCCGAACGCGCCACCGACTGGCGGGCGAACAACAACATCGCCGAGTCGATCTTCCAGCAGATGCGCTACGAGCAGCACCCGTGCCCGGCCTGGCTGATTTCCAGCCCCGGCACCGGCGGCACCACCGCAACCCTTGGCCGTTACGTGCGCTATCGCCAACATTGCACCCGCGTGCTGTGTGCCGATGCCGAGCGTTCGGTGTTCTTCGACTTTTACCAGACCGGCGATGCCAGCTTGCGTCTGGATCACGGTTCGCGGATCGAAGGCATCGGCCGGCCACGGGTGGAAGCGTCGTTCCTGCCCAAGGTGATCGATGCGATGGTCAAGGTGCCGGATGCCTTGTCGCTGGCGGCCATGCATTACCTGGCGCAGCGTCTGGGCCGGCATGTGGGCGGGTCGAGCGGCACCAATCTGATCGGCGCGCTGATGGCGGCGCAGCAGATGAAAGCGGCGGGGGAGTCGGGGTCGATCGTGGCGATTCTGTGCGATGGCGGCGAGCGCTACGCAGACACCTATTACGATCAGGCGTGGCTCAAGGCGCAGGGCTATGAGCTGGATGGATTGATGGCCGCTGTTGCGGCGAGTGCCGAGAAGGGTGAAGCGCTGCCGGCCTCGGTTCTGCGCGCCAATATCTGACGCCGAATACGACTGTGGGAGCGAATTCGCTCCCACAGGTTTTTGCATTGTTTCAGGTATTGCAGATCAGTCTTTCAGGCCGAGGATGTCGCGTGCGACAGCTTCCGCGATACGAATCCCGTCAACACCCGCCGACAGAATCCCGCCCGCATAACCCGCGCCTTCACCGGCCGGGAACAGACCTTTGACGTTCATGCTCTGCAGCGTCTCATCACGAGTGATGCGCAGCGGCGACGAGGTGCGCGTCTCGATCCCGGTCAGTACCGCATCGTGCAACGAATAACCGCGAATCTGCTTCTCGAACGCCGGCAGTGCTTCACGAATCGCTTCGATGGCGAAATCCGGCAACGCCAGGGCCAGATCACCCAGCGCTACCCCCGGTTTGTACGACGGTTCGACTTCGCCCAGTTCGGTCGAAGGAATGTCGTTGATGAAGTCGCCGACCAGTTGCGCCGGCGCCTTGTAGTCGCTGCCGCCGAGGATGAAGGCGTGGGACTCCAGACGCTCCTGCAACTCGATCCCGGCCAGCGGGCCGCCCGGATAATCGACTTCCGGGGTGATGCCGACGACGATGCCGGAGTTGGCGTTGCGCTCGTTACGCGAGTACTGGCTCATACCGTTGGTGACCACGCGATTCGGCTCGGAGGTCGCGGCGACCACGGTGCCACCCGGGCACATGCAGAAGCTGTAGACCGAACGGCCGTTCTTGGCGTGGTGCACCAGTTTGTAGTCGGCGGCTCCCAACTTGGGGTGACCGGCGTACTTGCCCAGTCGCGCACGGTCGATCAGCGATTGCGGGTGCTCGATGCGGAAACCCACCGAGAACGGCTTGGCTTCCATGAACACGCCACGGCTGTGGAGCATGCGGAAGGTGTCGCGGGCACTGTGGCCGAGGGCCAGGACCACGTGTTTCGAATGCAGGGTTTCGCCGCTGGCCAGCTCGACGCCGACCAGTTGGCCGTCTTCGATCAGCACGTCGGTGACGCGCTCCTGGAAGCGCACTTCGCCGCCCAGGGCGCGGATCTCTTCACGCATGGTCTCGACCATGCCGGTCAGACGGAACGTACCGATGTGCGGCTTGCTGACGTAAAGAATCTCTTCCGGGGCGCCGGCCTTGACGAACTCGTGCAAGACTTTGCGGCCGAGGAATTTCGGATCCTTGATCTGGCTGTACAGCTTGCCGTCGGAGAACGTGCCCGCGCCGCCTTCGCCGAACTGCACGTTGGACTCGGGGTTGAGCACACTTTTGCGCCACAGGCCCCAGGTGTCCTTGGTGCGCTGGCGCACTTCGGTGCCGCGTTCGAGGATGATCGGCTTGAAGCCCATCTGGGCCAGCAGCAGGCCGGCGAAGATTCCGCACGGGCCGAAACCGACCACGATCGGACGCAGGCTCAGGTCGCTCGGCGCCTGGCCGACGAATTTGTAGCTGACATCCGGCGCCACGTTGACGTTGCGGTCATCGGCGAACTTGCCCAGCACTTTCGCCTCGTCGCGCACTTCGAGGTCGATGGTGTAGATGAAGCACAGTTCGGAGGACTTTTTGCGCGCATCGTAGCTGCGCTTGAACAAGGTGAAATCGAGCAGGTCATCGCTGGCGATGCCCAGGCGTTGCACGATGGCAGCGCGCAGGTCTTCGTCGGGATGGTCGATCGGCAGCTTGAGTTCAGTGATTCGTAACATGACAGGATCCGGTTCGCGGGGCGCACAACTGCGCCAGGGCGTTTGAAGGCGGCGATTATAAGCCGCAACGGCCGGATCCCGTGAGGGTAAAACGATCAGTCGTTGCGCGAACCGCCGAAATACCCGCAACCACGCTGCACCTTGCCGTCGATCCGCAGCTCGGCACTCATGTGCTGCACGCTGCCGGTGTTGCTGTCGACGCAACGCTGCGGCGCCACCCACAACTCGATGCGCTGGTTGTTGGCTTCGCTGCTGAGGTTGAAACGACCGTCGCCCAGTTGCTCTTCGACGTAAGGCACGGCGAGCGGTGGCTGGCCTTCGCGGTCGATGACCATGCCTTTGCCGCTGACCTTGACGTTCCATTCCGGGCCATGGCCGGCAGCGCGCAGGATCAGTTGCTTGAAGTTCGGATCATCGCAGGCAGTGCCGGAACGTTCGACGCGATACAACTGGGTCAGGTCGAGGCGGTCACCGGCGATCTTCCCGCGCACGTCGGCGAACAGCTTGCCCTGTTGATCGGCCAGCGTGGCGGCCTCTTGCAGGACGCTGGTACCGCCGATGTCGTTGACCACGTATTGGCGCTGCTCGCCGCAAGCCTGGAACACCAGTTTGCCGTCGGCAGCGGTCAGTTGCCCCTGCATCCGCGTCTGGCCGACGTGGGAGGCGCTTTCCCGCGCGCCATCGAACAACTGGCACGCGGCAAACAGAGGGAGCAGGGCAACAACGATCAAGGAACGGGCAACACGCATCTTTGGCTCTCCAGACAAGTGCCGCCACGTTACGCAGGCTGACCGTTCATCACAAGGGTTTAGCCCACGTGAAATGTCTGACCTGTCTGCAAGCCTTCGACACTTTTGGCGTAGGCCAATGCCACATCCGCCGCAGGAACTGGCTTGTAGCCGCGGAAGTACGGGGCGTAGCTGCCCATGGCTTCCACCAGCACGGTCGGGCTGATCGAGTTCACGCGCAGGCCGCGTGGCAGCTCGATGGCGGCGGCGCGGACGAAGCTGTCGAGCGCGCCGTTGACCAGTGCAGCCGAAGCACCGCTGCGGATCGGGTCGTGGCTCAGTACGCCGGTGGTAAAGGTGAACGACGCGCCATCGTTGGCGAACTCGCGGCCGATCAGCAGCAGGTTGACCTGGCCCATCAGTTTGTCTTTCAGGCCGAGGGCGAAGCTGTCTTCGTTCATTTCACCCAGTGGGGCGAAGGTCACGTTGCCGGCGGCGCACACCAGGGCGTCGAACTTGCCGGTCTTTTCGAACAGCTTGCGGATCGATGCGCTGTCGCTGATATCCACCTGGAAATCGCCGCTGCTGCGGCCGATGCGAATGACTTCGTGACGCTGCGACAGTTCTTTGTCCACGGCCGAACCGATGGTGCCGCCTGCGCCGATCAACAGAATTTTCATCGTGCTTGCCTCAAGTGATTGAACGAGGTTTCAGTCTAGAGTGGTTTTTTCCGCTGATAAGCGCGCTAATGGGCAACCTTTGGTTTTCAAATGGAAACAATCCATGAGCGAGATGGATGATCTGGCGGCGTTCGCGGTGTTGATCGAGGCGGGCAGTTTTACCTTGGCGGCGCAGCAACTGGGGTGCAGCAAGGGGCAGTTGTCCAAGCGCATCAGTCAGCTGGAAACGCGGTTTTCCGTGGTGTTGTTGCAGCGCACGACGCGTCGGTTGAGCCTGACAGCGGCGGGGGCGGCGCTGTTACCGCAGGCCCAGGCGCTTGTAGTCCAGGTCGAAAGGGCGCGTCAGGCATTGGCGCGATTGAAGGACGACATGGCCGGTCCCGTGCGTATGACGGTGCCGGTGTCGCTGGGGGAAACGTTCTTTGATGGACTGTTGCTGGAGTTTTCCCAGAAATACCCGGAAGTGCAGATCGAGCTGGAGTTGAACAACAGCTACCGCGATCTCTCCCGCGATGGCTTCGATCTGGCTATTCGCACGGAAGTCGCCAACGACGAGCGACTGGTAGCCAGGCCCTTGCTTGCCTGGCAGGAAATGACCTGTGCCAGTCCGGCGTATCTTGAGCGTTTCGGCGAGCCGCTGACGCCGCAGGCACTGGTCGAACACCGTTGCCTGCTCAACAGTCATTACAGCGGTCGCGAAGAGTGGCTGTATCACCAGCAGCACGAATTGTTGCGGGTGCGGGTATCGGGGCCGTTCGCCAGCAATCACTACAACCTGTTGAAGAAAGCCGCACTGGCCGGCGCCGGCATCGCACGCTTGCCGTCCTATCTGCTGCAGGCGGAATTGGCTGACGGCCGATTGCGCTGGCTCCTTCGTGATTTTCAGACCCGGCGCATGCCTATGTACCTGGTGCATCCGTATCAGGGCGGGTTACCGAAACGTACCCAAGTGCTGGCGGACTACCTGATCGGCTGGTTCAAGCGCAGCGGCGAGGCGCTGGACCGGCTTCAGCGGTAACGGCGGGCGATCAGATGATCGATCGACAGTTTGCCCGGCCCGGTGGTCATCAGGTACAGCAGAACGGCGGCCCAGGTGCCGTGAGTCGGGTAGGCGTCGGGGTACACGAACAACTCGATGACCAACGTCATGCCCAGCAATGCCAGCGCCGAAAACCGAGTGGCGAAGCCGACGAGGATCAGGATCGGGAAAAAGTGTTCGGCGAACGCGGCCAGGTGAGCGGCAATTTCCGGTGACACCAGCGGCACGTGGTATTCGCTCTGGAACAACGGAATCGTCGAGTCGGCCAAGTGCGGCCAGCCGATCTGGAAGGTGCCGTCGATCAGGTCGATGGCCAGACCCTCGACCTTGGTCTGCCCGGATTTCCAGAACACCGCCGCGATGGAAAAACGTGCGATGAAGGCGATCAGGCTGTGTGGGATTTTTTCCAGCAGTGCAATGGCACGGGCAACGAGGCTGTTCATGGCGAAACCTTTGGGTGGAAATGAGTGAGGGCATGGCGGCTGATCAACAGGGCCAGGGTCTGGCTGAGATCGAAGGCTTCTGCAGATTCCAGCGCCTGAGTGAGTGACCGGCCGGCCTTGAGCTGACGAATGAACTGGCTGGCGCCGTGATCCACGGCGAATACCTCGACCTCCAGGCCGTTGCGCAGGACCAGCGCCTGTTGGGCCTGATTCAGATCGATCCCGGCCAGCGTGTTGTCGTGCTGGTGCGCGGCCCAGATATCCACCACGGCAAAGGCTGAATCGAGCACATGCAGCGAAGGATGCAGACCGATTCGCAGATTGCTCAGAGCCTCTTGATCAGCGAATGCAGCAGCAATCTGTTCCTGGCTCAACGGCGATGCATCGGCGGCGTGATAGGCCAGCGTACGCAGGCGCTCCAGCCGTGCAACATCTGCCAGGTAAGGAACGATCGATGCCGGTTCGAATCCGATGATGAAGTCCGCCAGATCACTGCCGTAGTCGCTCATCAACGGACTGTGTGGTGGATGGTTTTGAATGAAAACTCCGGCCATGGCGCGGAAGAATTCCTCTCCTACCAACTGCATTACCACGGGATAACTGTCGGCCAGTGCATTGCTCAACGAACCCTGCACGTTGTTGCGGTACACCGCGAATCGACTGGCTGGATCGGCCCCATTGGCGCTGCACAAACCGTCGGGGCAGGGCTGGCTAATGTCGAGGAGTGCTGCGCTGAAAGTGGCTTGGATACTCATGGCCGACCTCCTGCGCAAAGCAGAAGCTCATCGGCCTGTTGCGCTTCGGCCAACAGCACGTTGAAGGCCGGCACCTGATTGTCCCGCTCGATCAGCGTCGCCACCGGGCCGACGCGTTCCAGCGCTTGCCGGTACAACGACCAGACGGCCTGATCGATCGGTGCGCCGTGATCGTCGATCAGCAAGCGATCACCGAGGCTGTCGGAATCTTCGGCAAAACCCGCGAGATGAATCTCGCCGACGGCGTGCAATGGCAGTGCGTCGAGGTAGGCCAGGGGATCGCGCTGATGGTTGATGCACGAGACATAGACGTTGTTCACGTCCAGCAACAAACCACAGCCGCTGCGCCGGATGACTTCACGGATGAAGTCCGCTTCGTCGATCGTCGAGCGCTGGAATGCCAGATACGTCGCCGGGTTTTCCAGCAGCATCGGGCGCTTGAGAGTGTTCTGCACCTGGTCGATGTGATCGCAGACGCGATTCAGCGTCGGCGTGTCGTAAGCCAGGGGCAATAGATCATTGAGAAACACCGGGCCGTGGCTCGACCAGGCCAGGTGTTCGGAAAAGGATTGGGGTTGATAACGCTCGATCAGCGCGCTCAGGCGTTTGAGGTGTTGAACATCCAGCGGGCCTTCGGCACCGATGGACAAGCCGACGCCATGCAGCGACAGCGGATACGCCTCGCGGATCAAACCCAGAAAGTGATGAAAGGGGCCGCCGGCCACCATGTAGTTTTCGGCGTGGACTTCGAAGAAACCGATGTCCGGTAAAGAACCGAGCACTTCACGAAAGTGCCCGGTCTTGAGCCCCAGCCCGGCACGGGGCGGGAGCCCGGGGAGGGCTGCCCGAGTGCGGGTGGAGGCATGGTCGCAGGAAGTGATCATGGTCGACACTCGGACAGCCGCCGGATCAGGACTTGGCCTTGAAGGCTTCCATCTGACCGAAACCGGTCGGCGAGGTTTTGCTTTCGGTGGTGGCGCAGGTACCTTTCGGAACGAACTTCCAGGAGTTGGCCTGGTAATCCATTTTCGCCGTGCCTGCGCAGGTGGTGCCGGCGCCGGCGGCGCAATCGTTATGACCTTTCATGGCCACGCCGAAGCATTTTTCCATGTTGGTGTTGTCGGCAGCCTGGACGGTCGAAACGGCGGCCATGCTCAGGGCGGAACCGAGGGCCAAAACCAGGGCGGTGGCGGACAGGGTGCGGGTGGTAGCAGTCATGATGTTTCTCCGGTTTCAACTTGGGTTGGAACAAGCGATGTGCGCTTGCTTACCCCACTAGAGAAACGACCTGGCGATGCGTTACAGCGATCGCGAAAATAATTTTCAAAGCGCAAAAAAAACGGCCCGAAGGCCGTTTTTTGCTTAACGCAATCGATCAACCGCCGAGATACGCCTCGCGCACTTTCGGGTCGGTCAGCAGCGCTTCACCGGTGCCTTGCATCACCACCCGGCCGTTCTCAAGAACGTACGCACGGTCAGCGATTTTCAGCGCCTGGTTGGCGTTCTGCTCAACCAGGAACACCGTCACACCGTCCTTGCGCAGCTGTTCGATGATGTCGAAGATCTGCTGGATGATGATCGGTGCCAGGCCCAGCGACGGCTCGTCAAGCAGCAGCAGTTTCGGCTTGCTCATCAGCGCACGGCCGATGGCGAGCATTTGCTGTTCACCGCCGGACATGGTGCCGCCGCGCTGGTTGAAGCGTTCTTTCAGGCGTGGGAAAAGTCCGAGAACCTTGTCCATCTGTTCCTGATAGTCGCCCTTGTCGGTGAAGAATCCGCCCATGGACAGGTTCTCTTCGACGGTCAGTCGGGCAAACACCCGACGGCCTTCGGGCACCACGGCAATGCTCTTGCGCATGATCTGCGACGATTCCTGGCCGACCAGTTCCTCACCCATGTAGCGGATGCTGCCGCTGTGCGCCTGCGGCGAACCGCACAGCGTCATCAGCAGGGTGGACTTGCCGGCACCGTTGGCGCCGATCAGGGTCACGATCTCGCCCTGACGGACTTCGACGTTGACGCTGTGCAGGGCCTGGATCTTGCCGTAGAAGGTGGAAACGTTTTCGAACTGCAGCATTTACGCTTCCCCCAGGTAGGCTTTGATCACTTCAGGATTGTCGCGGATCTGTTCCGGCGTGCCGTTGGCCAGAGGCGTGCCCTGGTTGATCACGACGATGTGGTCGGAAATGCTCATGACCAGTTTCATGTCGTGTTCGATCAGCAGCACGGTCACGTTGTGCTCTTCACGCAGCACGCTGATCAGCGCCTTGAGGTCTTCGGTTTCCTTCGGGTTCAGGCCGGCGGCCGGTTCGTCGAGCATGAGGATCCGCGGACGGGTCATCATGCAGCGGGCGATTTCCAGACGACGTTGCTGACCGTAGGCCAAGGTGCCGGCCGGACGGTTGGCGAATTCCTTGAGGTTGACCTTGTCCAGCCAGTATTCGGCGTATTCCATGGCCTCGCGCTCGCTTTTGCGAAACGCCGGGGTCTTGAACAGACCGGCCAGGAAGTTGGTGTTCAAGTGACGATGCTGGGCGATCAACAGGTTCTCGACCGCTGTCATGTCCTTGAACAACCGCACGTTCTGGAAGGTACGCACTACGCCTTTGAGGGCGATCTTGTGGCCCGGCAGGCCTTCGATCGACTCGCCGTCGAGCACGATGCTGCCGCCGCTCGGCTTGTAGAAACCGGTCAGGCAGTTGAACACGGTGGTCTTGCCCGCGCCGTTCGGCCCGATCAGTGCAACCACCTCTTTTTCCTTCACGGTCAGGGCCACGCCGTTGACCGCCAGCAGGCCGCCGAAGCGCATGCTCAGATTTTCGACTTTCAGGATCTCGCGGCTCATTTGCGCAGCTCCATGTGAGGACGTTGCATGGGCAGCAGACCTTGAGGTCGCCAGATCATCATCAGCACCATCAGGGCGCCGAACATCAGCATGCGGTACTCACTGAACTCACGCATCATTTCCGGCAACAGGATCATCACGACCGCGGCCAGTACGACGCCCAGCTGCGAGCCCATGCCGCCGAGCACCACGATGGCGAGAATGGTCGCCGACTCGATGAAGGTGAACGACTCCGGCGTCACCAGACCCTGACGGGCAGCGAAGAAGCTGCCGGCGAAACCGGCGAAGCAGGCACCCAGGGTAAACGCCGAGAGCTTGATGATCGTCGGATTCAGGCCCAGCGCGCGGCAAGCGATTTCGTCCTCGCGCAACGCTTCCCAGGCACGACCCAGGGGCATGCGCAGCAAGCGGTTGATGACGAACAGCGCGAACAGCGACAACAACACCGCGATCAGGTAAAGGAAGATCACCTTGTTCACCGGGTTGTAGGTCAGGCCGAAATACTCGTGGAAGGTCTGCATCCCCTCTGCGGCCGTCTTGTCGAAGGTCAACCCGAAGAGGGATGGCTTCGGAATGTTGCTGATGCCGTTCGGGCCGCCGGTGATGTCGGTGAGGTTACGCAGGAACAGACGGATGATTTCACCGAAGCCCAGCGTCACGATCGCCAGATAGTCACCGCGCAGACGCAGTACCGGGAAACCGAGCAGGAAGCCGAAGGTGGCCGCCATCAGTCCGGCGATCGGCAGGCAGATCCAGAAGCTCAGGCCGTAGTAGTGCGACAGCAGCGCATAACTGTAGGCGCCGACGGCATAGAAGCCGACGTAACCGAGGTCGAGCAGGCCTGCCAGGCCGACCACGATGTTCAGGCCGAGGCCGAGCATCACGTAGATCAGCACCAGCGTGGCGATATCCACCGCGCCGCGAGAGCCGAAGAACGGCCAGACCAGTGCACCGATGATCAGCGCAATGATGATCCAGCGCTGGGTGGTCGGCAGGGTCAGGAAGCTGCTGGCCTTGGCCGGCATCTTGGGCAGGTTCGGTGAGGATTTCCACGCCGCACCGATCTGCTGGTCGAACAACACTCGCAGGAACATCAGTACCGAGCAGACGGCAATGGTGATCAATGTCGAGGTACTGGTGCCATGCACTTCGAGGTTGATGCCGACGATGGTCAGCTTCAGACCGAGTACCGGGTAGGCCACCGCCCACACCAGCAGGGCGCTGAACAGCGCCTGTTTAAGATTCCTAGTCATACTTTCTCAACCTCCGGACGACCCAACAGGCCGGTTGGCCGGAACAACAGCACCAGAACCAGCAGGCCGAACGCCACGACGTCCTTGTACTGGTCGCCGAAGATATCGGCACCAAAGGCTTCCGCCACACCGAGCACCAGCCCGCCGAGCATGGCGCCGGGGATGCTGCCGATGCCGCCCAGTACCGCGGCGGTGAAGGCCTTGAGGCCGACGAGGAAACCGGCGTTCGGGTTGATCACGCCGTATTGCATGCTCAGCAGCACGGCCGCGATGGCCGCCAGCGCAGCACCGATGACGAAGGTCAGGGCGATGATGTTGTTGGTGTTGATGCCCAGCAGGTTGGCCATCTTGATGTCTTCGGCACAGGCACGGCAGGCGCGACCCAGGCGAGAGCGGGAGATGAACAGCGTCAGGCCGAGCATGGCGACCAGGGTCACCACGAACACCACGATTTGCATGTAGGAAATCAGCACTTCATGTGCGCCACCTGGCCCGATGGAGAAGTTGCCGGGGATCAGGTTGGGGATGGATTTGTCCTTGGAGTCTTGCGCCAGCAGAACCGTGTTCTGCAGGAAGATCGACATGCCGATGGCGGAAATCAGCGGGATCAGACGGTTGCTGCCGCGCAAGGGACGGTAGGCGACGCGTTCGATGCTGTAACCGTAGGCACTGGTCACGACGATGGTTGCGAGAAAAGCGGCGGTCATCAACAGTGGAACACTGTCGAGTCCCATCATGGACAGCCCGGCGATGGCGATGAAGGCCACGTAGGAGCCGATCATGTAAACCTCGCCGTGGGCGAAGTTGATCATTCCAATGATGCCGTAGACCATCGTATAGCCGATGGCGATCAGGGCATACGTGCTGCCAATGGTCATGCCATTAACCAGCTGTTGGAAGAAGTGATAGATGTCAGGCATTACAGCGCTCCTAAAAACCTGATACGCATTTCACTGGTGGAGTCATTTTCCCGCCCGGCCCCGTGGATCTTTATCCACTTCGAATCCGGGTTTTGCCAGCGAACCGCTGATGACGGTTTTGAGATTTTCAGGTGGGGAGACTGGCGGATCACGCCAGCGCGGCCCAATACATTCGTAAAACAAAGCCCACGGCACGCCGTGGGCTTTATTGGCAGTCAGTCAGGCAGCGCCTTACTGAGGCGAAACTTCGGTTTTAGGTTTGCCGAAGTGCCACTCGTAGACCACGAATTTGAAGTCCTTCAGGTCGCCCTTGGCATCGAAGCTCAGGTCGCCGGTCGGGGTCTTGAAGGTGCCGGCGTGAATGGCAGCCGCCACTTTCGCAGGGTCTTCGGATTTGGCAGCGGCGATACCGCCGGCAATCACTTCAACCGCCGAGTAGGAAGGGAACACGAACGGGCCGCTCGGGTCTTCTTTCTTCGCCTTGAATGCATCCGCCAGGGCAACGTTGGCCGGATCCTGGTCGAAGGACTTCGGCAGGGTCACCAGCAGGCCTTCGGACGCGTCCTTGGCGATCTGCGAGATGGAGTCGTTACCCACGCCTTCCGGACCCATGAACTTGGCTTTCAGGCCTTTTTCCTGGGACTGACGCAGGATCAGGCCCAGCTCTGGGTGGTAGCCGCCGTAGTAGACGAAGTCGACGTTGGCTTGCTTGAGCTTGGAGATCATCGAGGAGAAGTCTTTGTCGCCGGCGTTGACGCCTTCGAACACGGCAACCTTGACGCCTTTGCCTTCCAGGGTTTTCTTCACGGCGGTGGCGATGCCTTCACCGTATTGCTGTTTGTCGTGCAGAACAGCAACGATTTTCGGTTTCACGTGATCGGCAATGTAGTTACCGGCGGCAGGGCCCTGGGCGCTGTCCAGACCGATGGTGCGGAACACCATTTTGTAACCACGGCTGGTGATGTCCGGGCTGGTGGCAGCCGGGGTGATCATGATCACGCCTTCGTCTTCGTAAACGTCCGAAGCAGGCTGAGTGGAGCTGGAGCACAGGTGACCGACCACGAACTTGACGCCGTCGTTGACGACCTTGTTCGCAACGGCTACCGCTTGTTTCGGGTCGCAAGCGTCATCGTATTCAACGGCTTCGAGCTTCTTGCCGTCGACGCCGCCCTTGGCGTTGATCTGTTCGATGGCCATTTTGGCGCCACTGAACTGCATGTCGCCGTACTGGGCTACCGGGCCGGTTTTAGGGCCGGCGATACCGATCTTGATGGTGTCAGCTGCGAACGAATGGCTGGCAACCCCGGCCAGTACCATAGCGGCAAACAGTTTGGAAATCTGCTTAGTAGCCTTAGTCATAGTGCTCCACTCTTACTGTTGTATTTTTTTAGAGTCCTGACGCCGTAGCAGCAGAACCGGGCCAGATATCATCGCGATATCGTCCGGAAATGCCCCCGGCAACTGTACCGGTACAGTGTAGAGCGCCGGTTGTTGGCCTGGGAAGCTGGCGCCCAGGGGCAAATTCTGGAGATGTCGCTTTAATGAAAGAAAAAGACAGAATTGCGGCGGGACGTTCAGAGGGCTTATACCCCAATCATCAGCATTCCCTGGCCTTCCTGCTCTTTTCGTTCGGTACAGCCTTTTGCTACCGGGTTTTTCTGCCGGACCACCGACGTTATCATTCGCGTCGATTTCTTTTCCGGACAGTCCCATGAATCAAGAACCTAGCACCCTCTATGCCAAGCTGCTTGGTGAAACCGCATCTATTACCTGGAAGGAGCTGGAGCGCTTCTACGCCCAGGGTGCCCTATTGTGGGTCGACGCTGACCTGGATTTGATCGCCGTGGCCGAGGCCGTGGCATCGGATCAAGGCGAGAAAGTCGCTGCCTGGCTGGCCGAAGACAAAGTCGCCAAGCTGTCTGAAACGCGGGCGCTGGATATTTTTGAACGTGATCCGCAGATGTGGGCGGTCGTGGTTCGGCCATGGATTCTGGTCCAGGAAAGGGCGTCCGCCTGAGGATGTGCACCTTGTTGGTGCGTGTGCTCGCCGAGGAAAAGTGTGTAGCCGAGTAGCGTGATGGCACGTTGCCGTAGAGAAATGCCACAAGCGGGGGTGGCATAACGGTGACGTAAACGTAACGGGCACAGTTTAGTAAGCAGCCTAACGGCTGCTTAATTGTTTCTGGATGTTGGAAAGGCTGAATAAATCGGGGAAATCGAGGGCCTCATCGCAAGCAGGCTCGATCCCACAGGGAATGTTTTCCAATGTGGGAGCGAGCCTGCTCTCGATGGGAGAACCTCGGTCTGGTGTCAGACCGAGTAAGTCTTGCCAGTATGGTTATTCAGCGAGATGACCTTGGTCTTGCCGATCCGGTGACGGTAGATCTCGCGCAGGTACTTGATCGACTTCTTCACGCAATCGCGCGACAGGCGGATGTCGTTGATCGAGACAAACTTCTCTTTGTCGTTGATCAGCTCGCGGTACTTCTTCTCGTACATCGGTTTGATCGCGTACCAGTTGGTATCGAGGATCTTCGCCGGGTTCTCGAATTCGTTGAGCAGTTCGTCGATACGGTCTTCGTCGAATTCTTCATTGATGATGAAGTCGAGGATCGAGTTGTCCAGCGTCTCGTCGAAACGGTACGGGTTCTTCGCGAAGCAACGCTTGATGAACGCTACGATCAGGGTCAGGAAGTCGTCCGACAGACACGGGCTCTTGGCGATCAGGGTGGTCAACGACAGGTTGGCCGAGGCGCCAATCACCAGTGCGTAACGCTTGAGCGTGGTGTTGGGGAACAGGCTGTTGAGGTGGGTCTTCAACCGGTTCAGGTCCATGTACGACAGTTTGTAGTCTTTCGGCAGCGAAACGATCGAGACCACCGACGAGCAGTTCTTGAAGAAGTGCAGGTCATGCAGCGCAGCGGCGTCGTAGCCGGAGTTCTTGTACTGCTCAAGCGAGGCGCGATAACGCTTGGATTCGATCGGCAGCAGGCTGATGCCTTCGATGGCCTGGGTGACCTTGTTGAAGTGCGGCAGGTCGATCGAGCGGAAGAACAGGTCGTCGATGTTCAGGCGCTGTGGCTCTTTGTCGAACACCTTGAACTTGTCGCTGCTCGGCGGCGGGGTTTCCGGCACTACCGATTCTGCGTAGGCAATCGCCACCGGGCCGGCCAGACTCATGAACAGGTCGTTGGCGTCCAGGCGAATGGTCTCGCCGATGTCGATGCCGGCACGACGGAAATAGTTCTGGTCGTAGTCGGTCGTGACTGCCTGGGCCGTCAGAATGTTGAAGATCTGCTGCGAGATGTACTGGTTGGCGTGCTTCTCCATCGCATTGACATCAATGTTCTGGATGTTGCCGTCATCGCTTTCTTCGGCGTAACGCATGATGTCGTTGGAGATCAGCATCATCGCGTTCCATGGGCGGATACGGCCCATGACGCTGGCTTCGCTGCTGTCTTCGTTGGCGAAGTTGTACGAGAAATCCCATTCTTCCGAGAGGTATTTGCACAGCAGGCGACCGGCGTTGATGTGCAGCGCCTCGGACATTTCGCTGCGGTGGTCGGAAATGTTCGGCAGGACGCAGATGCCGCTGGTGAAGATCGGCTCGAACACGAACGAATGACCGCTCTTGCCGTCATGTTCGTCCATCGGCTTGGTGTCGAACGTCTTGTTCATGTACGAGTGCTGCTGGGCCAGGCCGAATTCCGAGGCCATGCCCGAACCGGTACCGCCGCCGGCACTGAAGATCGAGAAATACAGGCGCGACTGGTTGGCCTTGATGCCGCAGCTGTCGATCAGGTACGAGTGAATCATTTTCCAGTCAGGGCTGGAGAAGCGCTGGGTGTCCTTGTTCAGGATGATCTTCGCCAGGTACTGGCCGAGGATCGGCGCGTTACCGGCGCCGCCGGCGTGGACTTCGGACAAGTCCATGATCTTCATCTTGCTGTAGTCGCGCAGGAAGCCGCTCTTTTCACCCTTGCGCGAGAAACGGATGCGCCCGGCAATGTCTTTGTCCAGGTCGCCGAGCATCACCAATGGTTCCACCAGGAACACCGGTTTGGTCGACTTGTTCGGGCCGATCCGCAGGTTCTGCTTGATCCACTGGGCCGGGCTGTAGCCTTTGTCGGTCGCCAGACGCCGGTCAGCCGCGCGATCTTCGTTGTTGAACTCGTTGAGGTAGAACTTGCGCGCGTTGTACACCAGCTCCGCCACGTCGAGGGCGATGTTGGAGCCGCAGCGACCGAGGCCGATCAGGCACACCGACGGGAATTCCTGATCGTTGTGCTGCTCGTTGTCGCCTTCCAGGTGCGGCGGGCGCGGGAACACCAAGTCACGCAGGCCATCGAGGTTGTCGAGGATGCGGTCGGTGTTGGTTTCGGTGAAGTACAGGTATTGCTGGGTGCCCAACGGGCGCGAAGGAGGCAATGGCTTCATCGGGGCAGGGCTGTTCGCTGCTGGGCTCAGGGTCAGATCGGATACCGCAGTGGCCGGATTGTTTTTAGAAGTCATTGTGCGCCATATACCTGGACTGGTTGGTTCGGCGACCGGTGTCGTCGAGCCTCACGGAATGGGAATCTCGCGTCTTTTTACTGCGCGTATTTGGCCCGTGCGTCAGGGGTCTGGCCTGAGTGCCGCGCGGGGGAATCCTTTCCTGATTGATGATGGATCGGCCATTATTCGGCGATCTTTAATCAAAAGGAGGCTAAATGATGTCAACGCTACCTTCGTTGGGGTTTGCCGGAATCGGTCTGATGGGCCTGCCGATGTGCCGGCGTCTGCTGGCAGCGGGTTATCCGCTGACCGTGTGGAACCGCAACCCGGACAAATGCGCGCCGCTGGTCGAGGCCGGTGCCCGGCAGGTGGCGACGCCCGCCGAGCTGTGTCGGCACGCCGATGTGGTGATGCTGTGCCTGGCTGACACGGCGGTGGTGCGTGAGGTGGTGTTTGGCACGGCCGGAGTCGCCGAGGGTGCGAAGCGCGGTCAGTTGCTGGTGGATTTTTCCAGCCTGGAACCGACGGCGACTCGCGAGATGGCGGCTGAGTTGGCCGATAAGGCCGGCATGACATGGCTCGATTCACCGGTGTCCGGCGGCGTGGTCGGGGCCGAGGCTGGCAGTCTGGCGATCATGGTGGGCGGCGATGCAGCGGATCTTGATCGCGTACGCCCGGTGTTGCTCGCCCTCGGTCAGCGCGTCACGCACATGGGCGGCGTCGGCGCCGGCCAGGTGACCAAGGCCTGCAACCAGATGATCGTCGCGTGCAATGCGCTGATGATTGCCGAAGTGGTCGCGCTGGCCGAGCAGTCCGGGGTCGACGCCAGTCTGATCGCCGAGGCACTGGCCGGTGGTTTCGCCGATTCGAAGCCGCTGCAGATCCTCGCCCCGCAAATGGCCGAAAGCCGTTTCGAACCGGTGAAATGGCACGTGCGCACGCTGCTCAAGGATCTCGACACGGCGGTGAAGTTTTCTCGCGAAGTGGGCTCGGCCACGCCGATCAGCGGATTGGCCGCACAACTGATGCGCCTGCATGGGGCGCAGGGCTTTTTGGCGAAAGATCCATCAACACTGGTGAAAATGTACCGCGAGCCAGCGTCAGCGGATTGACCGTGTGGGAGTGTTTGCGCTGATTGATCTCTTCCAGGACCGGGCGCAGTTCGTCCAGCGGCACCGGACGGCTGAGCAGGTAGCCCTGAATGAAGTCGCAGCCCGAACGTTCGAGGAATTCGTATTGCTCCAGGCTTTCCACGCCTTCGGTGACCACCTGCAAGTGCAGGGTGTGGGCCATGACAATGATCGCCTGGACGATTTCCATGTCGGCGGTGGCTTTGGGAATATCGAGGATAAATGAGCGGTCGACTTTCAGTGTGTTGAGCGGCAGTCGCTTGAGGTAGGCCAGCGACGAATAACCGGTGCCGAAATCATCGATCGACAACGACACGCCCAGGGCGCGGATCTGCCGCAACAGCACCAGCGTGTTGGCGATGTTGCCCATCAGGGCGTTCTCGGTCACCTCCAGCTCCAGCCGTTCGGGGGAAACGCCGGCGCTGCGCAAGGCGTGTTCGATTTCATTGGCCAGTTCTTCCCGGGCCAGATTCAGCGGTGAGCAGTTCCAGGCGATCTTCAGGTCATCACAGCCATGGCGCGACAATTCGCCAAGGTCTTCACAGGCCTTGCGCAACACCCAGTTGTCCAGTTCGGCGATCAGGCCGTTGTTTTCGGCGATGGCGATAAAGCGATCCGGGGTCAGCAGGCCGTGCACCGGGAGCTGCCAGCGAATCAGCGCTTCAAGCTTGGTGACCTTGCCGGTCTTCAGTTCGAAGATCGGCTGGTAATACAGCATCAGCCCGTTCTCTTCGCGCAGGGCAAGACGTAGTTCTTCTTCCAGTTGCAGCTCCAGGCTTGCGCGGTTTTTCAGGTTGGAATCGAAAAAGTGTACGCCGTTGCGTCCAGCACCTTTGGATTGATAAAGCGCCAGGTCCGCGTGCTTGAGCAGTTCATCACAGGTGGTGCCGTCTTCGGGAAACAGGCTGATGCCGATGCTGGTGGTCATCACCATGCGCCGCCCGGCCAGTTCGATCGGCTCCTTCATCTTGAGCATGATGCGCTGGGCCAGGTTGCGTGCTTCTTCGCGGTCGCGCAGGCCGATCAGGATGCAGAATTCGTCGCCGCCGAAACGGGCGACCACGTCTTCATGGCCGCGCACCGAACCTTTGATGTGCTGGGCGATGACTTTGAGGAGCTCGTCGCCGGCATCATGGCCGAGGCTGTCGTTGATGCGTTTGAAGTGATCGATGTCGAGAAACATCACCGCGAGCATGCCGCCCTCGGTGGATTTCTGGCTGAGCTTTTCAGCGAAGAGCTGGTTGAAACCGCGACGGTTGATCAGGTTGGTCAGGGCGTCGTAATTGGCCGCCTGCTGCAGCGACATCCGCGCCTGATCGAGCTGGCTGAGCAACATGTTGACCCGGCGCAGGTCCTGTTCCTTGTTCTGCAGTTTCTTGTCGGCCAGGGCTGCGCTGATGGCGCTGCCGAGGATCAGCAGGGTGATAAAGGCGACGGTGAGCCCCAGTTGCAGATGGCTGGAGTCGACCTTCAGTGTGGGAATGCTCCCCTCCGGGAGGACCAGATGCAACGCCGCCATGCCGGTAAAGTGCATGCTGATGATGCCGGCCCCGAGAATCAATGTGGCCACATATTTGAGCATCTGGTTGTGCAGGCCGCTGCCTTCACGCAAATTCCCGGCCACCCACAGGGCGGCGAAACTGGCACCGATTGCAATCAGGATCGACAGTCCGAACAGGGTCGGGTCGTAGTAGGCCGTGGCCGCCGATTGCATGGCGGCCATGCCGACGTAGTGCATGCCGGCGATGCCCAGGCCGATGACGATGGCGGTCTTGAGGTATTGCAGCAGACTGGGCTGCGGCTCACTCAGCGTGTGCATGGCCAGCCAGGAGGCCAGCACGGCGATCAGCAGGGAAAACAGGGTGATGGACTGGTCGTACTGGATGTCGATCGGCGTCTGGAACGCCAGCATGCTGATGAAATGCATGGCCCAGATGCCACCGGCCAGGCAGGTGGCCCCGATCCAGCGCCAGATCCTGCGTGATCCGGGGTCTTCGGCATGGCCGACGCGTTCCGCCATGTCGAGGGTAGCGAAGCTTGCGGCGCAGGCCACCAGATAGGCGATCAGCACCAGAAAGGGATTGTGTGTGCAATTGAGAATGACCTGCCCGCTCTCCGGCAGCTCGGCAACAAACTGCAAACCAAGCCACTCCATAGCATGCCCCGTCTCTGAGTGCTTCCTTACTGCGTCATCAACGCAGGCGAATGAATGCAGTATAGAGGCCGATTTCGGGGCGCAAGCGGTGGTGGCACATTGGCTCTAATGATTTTGGCATGAGCGTCATAGCGATTGGCGCTAAGCCTCGCATGCTCGGTAGCTCAGGCGACTTCGTTCCAGTGCGGTTGCAATGGCGGCAGGCCAAAACGGGCACGCGCCTTGTCGCAGTCGGTGTTCTGCTCGCCGTTTTCCCACGACGCCTCGAACTCGCGGCAAGGGCTGGAACGCTTGTCGTAGATCGTGCAGGCCACCGATTTTCCGACGTCGCCTTCCAGCGCGGTGCAGCGCGGCGCCTTGCGGTCGGTACCGATCATCGCGACCCGGCTGGGCGTGATCTGGGTGACCAGTTCATCGGGTACGGTCCCGCCGGAGGATGCGCATTCCCCCCAGAAAAATGAAACACGAAAATGGGAACAGCAGGCACCGCAACTCAGACACGGACTGACTTCGGACATTAGGGGGGCATCAAAGGGATTGATCGGCAGGATCCGGACGGATCCGGCGGCCATTCTAGGCTTTGCCACGGCGTTGGGAAGGGGGGCGTGAAAGTATTTTTTCATTGCCGGATTTTTCCGCAAAACCCCCGGTTTTCGGGGGATTCGAAGCATTTCAAGGGCTTACGTTTCGTTACACGGCCATGGCCCGTCATCAGGCTGACGAATGATCACAGACAGTCCCGACGAGCGTGACTAGATTGCAGGTTCCGGGCTCGGATGCGTCGGCAGTGAAGCCCTATAACAATAAAAGAGACGGACCCATGCAGAACTCGACCCAAGCGGCGAATGCCTGGCGCATTCTGTTCCTGCTGTTCCTCGCCAACCTGTTCAATTTCTTCGATCGCACCATCCCCGCGATCATCATCGAGCCGATCCGCATGGAATGGCACCTCAGCGACTTTCAGCTGGGGATCGTCGGCACCGCATTCACCATCGTCTATGCCATTGCCGGCCTGCCGCTGGGGCGCATGGCCGACACCGGCTCGCGCAGCAAGCTGATGGGCTGGGGGCTGGCGACCTGGAGCGCGTTGACGGCGGTCAACGGCCTGGTCGGCAGTTTCTGGAGTTTCCTGCTGGTACGCATGGGCATCGGCATCGGTGAGGCCAGTTACGCGCCCGCCGCCAACTCGCTGATCGGCGACCTGTTCCCGGCGCACCGTCGCGCGAGGGCCATGGGCATCTTCATGCTGGGCTTGCCGTTGGGCCTGCTGCTGGCGTTTTTCACCATCGGCGCGATGGTCAAGGCGTTCGACAGCTGGCGTGCGCCGTTCTTTATTGCTGCCGTGCCGGGGTTGCTGCTGGCGGTGTTCATGTTTTTCATCAAGGAACCCAAGCGCGGCGCGGCGGAGACCGTGCAAGTGTCGCAGGAGAAAGTCGACAAGCCGATCCGCCGGATTCTCGCGGTGCCGACTTTTCTGTGGCTGGTGATGGCCGGGTTGTGCTTCAACTTCGCCACCTATGCTTGTAACTCGTTTTTGGTGCCGATGCTCCAGCGCTATTTTCTGATGCCGTTGCAGGAAGCGGCAGTGGCCACGGGGCTGATCGTCGGCGTGACCGGACTGATCGGCCTGACGCTCGGCGGCTGGATCGCCGACAAGATCCATCAGCGCGTGGCTAACGGGCGGCTGCTGTTTGCGGCGTTCAGCCTGATCATTTCCACCGTGTGCACCGCTTGGGCACTGCACGCCGGGCGGATCGAGATCGGTGTGTTTGTCGCGCTGTTCAGTGTCGGCTGGCTGTTTGCCTATAACTTCTACACCTGCGTCTACACGGCGATTCAGGACGTGGTCGAACCGCGCCTGCGGGCCACGGCGATGGCGCTGTTCTTTGCCGGGTTGTATTTGCTGGGCGGTGGTCTGGGGCCGGTGGTGGTCGGTGGTTTGTCCGATCACTTTGCCAAGTCGGCCATGATTTCGGCGGGCGCCGAGCAGATGACCGAGGCGTTCAAGGCGGTCGGCCTGCATGACGCGATGTATCTGATCCCGGTGGCACTGTTCCTGACCATGGTGTTTCTGTTTCTGGCGGCGCGGTGTTTTGTGCGGGATGCGAAGCGGATGAAGGAGGGCTTGGTGGCGGTGGTTGAGCCTGAGGGTGCAGCGGTCACGGCCTAAGGTTTGATCGTTCCCACGTCGAGGCGTCGAACCGTCCGCGTGGGAATGCAGCCCGGGACGCTCTGCGTCCCATTCGAGAGCTGGAACGCGGAGCGTCCCTTGAGGCATTCCCACGCGGAGCGTGGGAACGATCGGCGGGGCAGACAAACAAAAAGGCCCGCATCGCTGCGGGCCTTTTCATGTGTGGCGGTGGAGCAGGCTGGATCAGCCCGCTACCAGCACCCGGATCGCTTCCAGTCGCAGCGCCGCCTTGTCGAGCATGGCCAGGCCTTGCTCGCGCTGTTTGCGCAGGGCAACCAGTTCGCTGTCGCGCACGGTCGGGTTGACCGCTTGCAACGCGGTCAGGCGTGCCAGTTCTTCGTCGGTGTCGGCCGCCAGACGACGGCGGGCCTCGGCCACGCGCTCGGCGTGACGCGGGGTGATTTTTTCTTCACCGGCGTTGATCCGTGGCGTCAGCTGATCGCGCTGGGCCTGGATGAACTTGTTGGCGCTGGCGCGTGGCACGCTTTCCAGTTGATCGTTCAGGGTTTCGAACGCCACACGGGCCGACAGGTCGTTGCCATTGGCATCGAGCAGGCAGCGCAGGGCGGCCGGTGGCAGGTAGCGGCCCAGTTGCAGGGCGCGCGGAGCCACCACTTCGCTGACGTACAGCAGTTCCAGCAGGACAGTGCCTGGCTTGAGTGCCTTGTTCTTGATCAGCGCGACGGCGGTGTTGCCCATCGAACCGGACAGCACCAGATCCATGCCACCCTGCACCATCGGGTGTTCCCAGGTGATGAACTGCATGTCTTCGCGCGACAGCGCCTGGTTGCGGTCGTAGGTGATGGTCACGCCTTCGTCGTCGCCCAGCGGGAAGCTGGCGTCGAGCATTTTCTCGCTCGGCTTGAGGATCAGGGCGTTTTCCGAATGGTCTTCGCTGTCGATGCCGAACGCGTCGAACAGGGTTTCCATGTAGATCGGCAGGGCGAACTGATCGTCTTGTTCGAGGATGTCCTCGACCAGCGCTTCACCTTCACCGGCACCGCCGGAGTTGAGTTCCAGCAGGCGGTCACGACCGGTGTGCAGCTCGGCTTCCAGACGCTCACGCTCGGTGCGTGCTTCGTCGATCAGCGTCTGCCACTCGCCATCGTCAGCCTCTTCAAGCAGCGGCAACAGGCGCGGGCCGAACTGATGCTGCAAGGCGTTGCCGGTCGGGCAGGTGTTGAGGAACGCGTTCAGTGCTTCGTGATACCACTGGAACAGACGCTCTTGCGGGCTGGTTTCCAGGTACGGCACGTGCAGTTCGATGATGTGTTTCTGGCCGATCCGGTCCAGACGACCGATGCGCTGCTCCAGCAGGTCCGGGTGCGACGGCAGATCGAACAGCACCAGGTGGTGGGCGAACTGGAAGTTGCGACCTTCACTGCCAATTTCCGAGCAGATCAGCACCTGCGCGCCAAACTCTTCGTCGGCGAAGTAGGCGGCGGCGCGGTCACGCTCAAGGATGTTCATGCCTTCATGGAACACCGTGGCCGGGATGCCGGAACGTACGCGCAGGGCGTCTTCCAGGTCCATCGCGGTTTCGGCGTGGGCGCAGATCACCAGTACCTTGGTGCGCTTGAGCATTTTCAGCTGATCGATCAGCCACTCGACGCGCGGGTCGAATTTCCACCAGCGTTCTTCTTCGCTGGCATCCGGCTGGGCCTGGAAGCTGACTTCCGGGTACAGCTCGGCGTGATCGCCCAGTGGCAGTTCGAGGTATTCGTCCGGGCATGGCAGCGGGTACGGGTGCAGTTTGCGCTCCGGGAAACCCTGCACGGCGGCGCGGGTGTTACGGAACAGCACGCGGCCGGTGCCGTGACGGTCGAGCAGCTCACGCACGAGGCGGGCGCTGGCTTCGGTGTCGCCATCGTTGACGGCGGTCAGCAGGGCTTCACCTTCGTTGCCGAGGAAACCGTGGATGGTCTTGTGTGCGGCAGGCGACAGGCGCCCCTTGTCCAGAAGCTCCTGAACGGCTTCGGCCACCGGGCGATAGTTCTCGCTTTCGGCGCGGAAGGCGGCCAGGTCATGGAAACGGTTCGGGTCGAGCAGGCGCAGACGGGCGAAGTGGCTGTCCTGGCCGAGTTGTTCCGGGGTGGCGGTGAGCAGCAGCACGCCGGGAATGACTTCAGCCAGCTGTTCGACCAGCGAGTATTCCGGGCTGACTTTTTCTTCGTGCCAGACCAGGTGGTGTGCTTCGTCGACGACCAGCAGATCCCAGCCGGCAGCGAACAGGGCGTCCTGGGCCTTTTCGTCGTCGACCAGCCACTCCAGCGCCACGAGGGCAAGCTGGGTGTCTTCAAACGGGTTGACGGCATCGCTTTCGATGAAGCGTTCTTCGTCGAACAGCGCGACCTCAAGGTTGAAGCGGCGGCGCATTTCCACCAGCCACTGGTGCTGGAGGTTTTCCGGCACCAGGATCAGCACGCGACTGGCGCGACCCGACAGCAGTTGGCGATGGATCACCAGGCCGGCTTCGATGGTCTTGCCCAGACCCACTTCGTCCGCCAGCAGAACCCGTGGCGCGATGCGGTCGGCGACTTCACGGGCAATGTGCAACTGGTGAGCGATTGGCTGTGCACGCACGCCACCCAGGCCCCACAGCGCAGACTGCAACTGGCGGCTGGTGTGTTCCAGGGTGTGGTAGCGCAGGGAGAACCACGACAGCGGGTCGATCTGTCCGGCGAACAGACGGTCGCTGGCCAGACGGAACTGAATGAAGTTCGACAGCTGGGTTTCCGGCAGGGTGACGGCTTCGTTCTCGGCGTTCAGACCGTGATAGACGAGCAGGCCATCGGCATCCTCGACTTCGCGCACGGTCATCTTCCAGCCTTCGAAGTGGGTAATGGAGTCGCCCGGCGAGAATCGCACGCGGGTCAGGGGCGCATTCCTTAGCGCGTACTGGCGGGTTTCGCCAGTGGCCGGGTAAAGCACGGTCAACAAGCGGCCGTCCTGTGCCAGAACGGTGCCTAAACCAAGCTCTGCTTCGCTGTCACTGATCCAGCGTTGCCCCGGTTGATACTGCTGCGCCATGCTGCCTGACTCCCACCTTGAAAAAGCGGGCTATCTTAACGGAATGAGGCCCTGAGGCCAAAGGATTAGGCGTCGCGTGCGGCTATTAAATGCCGACGGCCAACTGAAGGAAGATTAGGTCATGCGTCGGTTTTACGAGCGATTGCGGCACAACCGAGTGCCGATCCGGTCACAAGTTTGCGACCGATGGCTCAAGGCGCCGATGCCGCAGCCGATAGCCTGCTGACAGGAGACCCTTCATATGCTGCCACCGATGCTCCCCTTGAGCGCCGTGCCGATCACTTCCCAGCAGGACCCGATCCGCCAGCGGCCGGACATTCCTCCGGTGGTGCCGGTGCAGGAAAGCTCCAACGAAAGCACGATCGACCTGCAAAAGCGCGATCCGGAAGAAGACGGTTATCTGCTGCGCGAAGAGCAGCGCCGCCAGCAGGAGCGTGATCGTCGTCGCCGTGAAGCCGACGACGACCCCGAAGCGCACCTCGCCGTACCGGGCACCGAACTCAATGCCGACAACACCGTGCCGGTAGTGCCGCTGATGGAAGACCAGCCGCGTCAGGGCTTGTGGGTCGACATCGAGATCTGAGGCTGCGCGGCCAGTTCAGCCAGATTCGTCAGCAATATGTCGATTTCTTCTGCGGTATTCAGATAACTCACCGACACCCTCGCAATCGAGTTCAGCCCGCGCGCCTGCATGTCCAGCGGTGTGTAGGCCACGCCATTGGCGCCGATGTTGATTCGCCGCTCGGCCAGCGCCTGCTTCAGCGCCACGCAATCCCAGCCATCCAGAGTGAAGGCGATCAGTCCGGATTGTTCGTTGGCCGACCCCAGATCTAGCAGTGTCAGCCCGGGAATCTCCTTCATACGCCGGCGCAGTGGTTGGCTCAGTTCAACGATCCGCTTTCGGATTGCTGTTGCTCCGATGCGCTGATGCTCCTCCAGCGCATTGGCCAATCCGGCGAGTAGCGCCAATGACACTTCACTGGTTTCAAAGCGGCGGGCGTCGTCGCGCAAGGTAAAGCGCTGGCCATCCCACGGTGCCGACAGCACGTCGCGCTGCACCGGCAACAGTCGTTGCAGGAATTCTGGCCGGATATACATCAACGCCGTACCGCGCGGCCCGCGCAGGAACTTGCGCGCCGCACCCTTGAGCATGTCGCACTGCAAGGCCTGGACGTCACAGGGCAACTGCCCCAGGGCCTGTCCGGCGTCGACGAAATAAGGAATGCCGTGGCGACGGGCTATCGCTCCGATCTGCGCCGCCGGGTTGATCAGGCCACCATTGGCCGGTAGCCAGGTCAGGGCGATCAGGCGCACATGGCGGTCAATCATCTGCGCCAGAGCTTGTGGATCGACGGCGCCACGGGCATCGCAAGGGATCACTTCCAGTCGCGCACCGGCCTTCACCGCTTCGGCCATGCAGGCCAGGTTGCCGGCCCATTCATGGCGACCGACCAGAATCCGCTCGCCCGAGTGCCACGGCCCCAGTGCATTGAATGCCTGACTCCAGGCCGCCGAGCCGCTACTGGCAAAGGCGATGTCTTCGGGTTGGGCGTTGAGCAGGGCGGCTGCGGCACTGCGCGCGCGTTCCTGCACTTGTATGTCCGCCGTCTCCATCGGCCCGCCGAGCGCTTCGCGTTGCAGTTGCCCGATCACCGCGTCGAGGGTGGCCTGACTCGGCAGTGAGGCCCCGGCGTGATTGAAATGGATCACCTGCGCGCAGCCGGGCGTGGCGTCGCGCAGGCGCAGGACTTCGTCGACGTTCACGGCTTGAGCTCGAAGATCGCGTCGACTTCCACCGCCACGCCGGCCGGCAGGCTCGACACCCCGACGGCGGTGCGCACATGGCGGCCCTTGTCGCCGAGGACGTTGACCAGCAGGTTCGAGGCGCCGTTGGCGATCACGCCCTGGCGCGGGAAGTCCGGGGTGCTGGCGATAAACGCGCCGAGCCGGATGATCCGCACCAGTTTTGACAGGTCATCGCCCAAGGCATCGGCGAGTTGGGCCAGCAGGCCTAATGCGGCAAGTTCGGCGGCGTTGACACCTTCTTCGTCGGAGATCGCTTCGCCGAGGCGCCCGAGGAATGCAGGTTTGCCATCGAGCATGGGAATCTGCCCGGCGATGTACAACTGATTCTGACTGATCACGTGGCTGACGTAGTTGGCCACCGGCTGGCTTGGCGCAGGCAGTTGCAGGCCGAGTTGCTGGACGCGTTGTTTGATTGAGTCGCTCATGCGGAGTCCTCCTGAGTGAGGACTCCAGCATGTTGGCGCAGGAGGGTGGGCGACAAACGGATAGATTTGATTCGACGTATCCAAAAAACTCATGCGTCGACGATTTGCTCCAGCCATTGGCTGAACGCCTGTGCCGCGGGGTTTGGTGGGCGCTCCGGAGTGACCAGCCAATAGCCGATTTCGCCGGACATTGGTGGGGTATCGAAGGCCGGCACCAGTGCGCCTTCCTTGAATCGACGATCAATCAGGCATTGGCGACCCATGGCGATGCCCTGGCCGGCCACCGCCGCTTCGACCACGATGTTGTAGTCGTGGAGCATGACGCTGGGCACTTGCGCCAGGTCGATGCCGCTGTGTTGCTGCCAGTCGATCCATTCGAACGGCTGGTGCGACTTGGCCATCAACAGCGGGCCGTTCTGCATGCCGCGGGCCTTGAAGGCCGGGCTGCACACCGGCGTCAGGGTTTCCGTCATGAACCGGCGTGCCTGGACTTTCGGCCAGCCGCCCTTGCCGTAGCGGATTGCCAGGTCCACCTCGCCGCCGTCGACATCGGCCAGTTGCACGGCGGGCAGCAGTTCGACGTGGATGTTCGGGTATTTGGTGTTGAAGTCCGCTAGGCGCGGCGCCAGCCACAAGGTCGCGAAGGAAGCCAGCAGGCCGATGCGCAGGGTGGTGGGGCGCTCGCCGCGCAAGTCGTGGGTGGCGGCGGCAATCGCGGCGAGGGCGGGCTCGATCTGTCGGTAGTATTGTTCGCCGGCCGGCGTCAGGTCGATCGCCCGGGTGCGTCGCACGAACAGCGGCTGATCGAGGAACTCCTCGAGTTTGTGCACCTGATGGCTGATCGCACTTTGCGTCACCGACAGTTCGTCGGCAGCCTTGATGAAGCTCAAGTGACGGGCCACGGCCTCGAAGGCGCGCAGGGCCATCAGCGGCGGCAGATCCTGATGCAAGGGCACGGCAGACATCCTCGGAACAGTGCAAAGCGCAGAGTGTGCGGGCAAAAGCGCTGGCCGGTACACGATTTGTTGTATAGCGCCTGCGTCGATGGCTGGTCAGCGCCGGCGCGAGGCCGCATTATTGGCGCAGTCCTGTCGGTGATCCGGCAGTTGTGATTCAGTCCAAGCGATGCACCGAACGCCATGAGCCAAGACGACAAATTGATCGACCTCAGCACCGAACGCGCCAAGCGGGTTCATGACCTCAACGAGAAGCGCCTGAATGAAGTGCGACAGGCGTTCGAGCAGGCCATGCCGTTGGGTAAACCGAAGAAAAAGTCGAAAAACAAACCGAAAAAGCGTTGATCTCCCCTGCATCCGTTGATGCAGGTCAGTTATTTCCCCTCCTTTCTCCCGCGTGTTGACCGGCATTGATCCCGGTCAATTCCTGCGCCTGCCTGATTGGTTAACTTAGTTCCATCGCAGCAGAGCAGGGGCCAGGAGGCCAGTCATGTTTTTCGATAACGTGGTGTTTGCCGGGGTCCTGACCGTGGGCCTGATGGTTCTGTTTTTTGCAGGGTTTGGATTTTTTATCTGGAAGGATGCGAACAAGCGCAAGAAGCCTTGATTCTTCCGGGTTTGATGAGCACGCAAGGCATTTTGGGCAACTTCGGTTGCCCTTTTTTTTGCCTTCTTGGCGGCCTCTGGGCCGACCATGCTTTGGGTGTTCTTTGTGAATATCCGTTGCTTCGGGTGCTGCCGCTGGCGGTTTCGCCCTTACGGCGAGTCACTTTGGCAAACGCCCCAAAGTAACCAAAACGCTGGGCCCCGGCGTTCGGCACCTCGCTGAGGCTCGGCGTTCCTTCGCTCCGGGATTCATCCGGGGGCATCGCCTCCGGTTTGCTTCGCTGCACCTCCTCTCGATGTGTTCGACTCCGTCGAACGGCGCTACGCGCCCATCCCCGGATAAATCCCTCCACTCAGCCTGCCGAAGGGGCCGGCACGTCAAAAGCGGTACTCGAGCTAACGCTCATCGTGTTGAGTGGTGGGAAGCGGAAGCTAACAGCTTGATCGTTCCCACGCTCTGCGTGGGAATGCAGCCCGGGACGCTCCGCGTTCCATTTCTGGAAGCAACAAAAAAAGGCGTGATCCTCTCGAATCACGCCTTTTTCATTACCACGATCTATCAGCTACCCAGCGCCTTCGACGCCAGCCAGAACAAACCAGCCGACAGGGCCACGGTGGCCGGCAGGGTCAGGACCCAGGCCAGCAGGATGGTTTTCACCGTGCCGCCTTGCAGGCCGCTTTTGTTGGCGACCATGGTGCCGGCCACGCCCGAGGAGAGGACGTGGGTGGTGGACACCGGCAGGCTGAAGATGTTGGCCAGGCCGATCAGGCTGGCGGTGGTGATCTGGGCCGACATGCCTTGCGAGTAGGTCATGCCTTGCTTGCCGATCTTCTCGCCGATGGTCAGTACCACACGTTTCCAGCCAACCATGGTGCCCAGGCCCAGGGCCAGGGCGACCGCCAGAATCACCCAGAATGGGGCGTATTCGGTGGTGGTGGTCAGGTCTTTGCGCAGTTTGTCCAGGTCGGCTTTTTCACGAGCGGCGAGGCCTGGCAGTTTGCTGACTTTCTTCGCGGTGTCGTCCAGGCAGAGCAGGTAGCGACGCACTTCGATGCGGCTTTCCGACGACAGCGAGTGGTAGTCCGCTACACCTTTGAGGGTGTCGAGCAGGGCGTTGATGGTCGGTTCGGTCTGTTGCGGGTTGCAACGGAATTTCTCCGGCAGGTCGCCTTCCACGCTTTTGCCCAGTGCCAGGAATTCGCCCAGGGTATCGGCGTTGCGCTTGTAGAACTGGCTCAGGTGCAGGGTCGCATCGCGAGTACGTTCGATCTGGTAAGTGGTGCTGTTCAGGTCGAGTACGAACTGCGCAGGCACGATACCGATTAGTACCAGCATGATCAGGCCGATGCCTTTCTGGCCGTCGTTGGAACCGTGCACGAAGCTCACGGCCATGGCCGAGATCACCAGGACCAGACGGTTCCAGAACGGTGGGTGCTTCTTGTCGTCGATCTTGCGGCGCTGTTCAGGCGTCTTGTGCATTTTCGACAGCGGGCGCCACCATTTCAGGCCGATCAGGATCAGCGCGGCGATCAGGAAACCGGCCATCGGCGAGAACACCAGCGAGGCGCCGATGTCGATCGCTTTCTGCCAGTTGACGCCGTCGGCCAGTGGAATCTCGTTGATCAGGGCGTTGGCCAGACCGACACCGAGGATCGAACCGATCAGGGTGTGGGAGCTGGAGGCCGGGATACCGAAGTACCAGGTGCCCAGGTTCCAGGCGATGGCGGCGGCGAGCAGCGAGAACACCATTGCCAGACCATGGCCGGTGTTCACATTGATCAGCAGTTCTACCGGCAGCAAGTGGACGATGGCATACGCCACGCCGACACCGCCCAGCAGTACGCCGAGGAAGTTGAACACGCCCGAGAAGAACACCGCCAGGTGAGGCGGCATCGCTTTGGTGTAGATAACAGTGGCTACCGCGTTAGCGGTGTCATGAAATCCATTGATGAACTCGAAGGCGAGGACAAATGTCAGGGCGAGCAGGAGGCTCACAAGCACCCAGGCATCCAGTCCGCTGAATAAATCGATCATGAAGGTTTTCTGACCCGGTCATAAGGGGGCGCGATTATGCCAGAAAAGACTGGAAATCGATCCCCTACCTGCTCATCGGTAACCTTCTTCGCCAAATTAATTTGTATCAAGGTGCATTACCCAAGCTTTTTACAGGGTTTTGCAAGGTGTTGATTCAATTGGAAAAAATGCGAAGCGTCGGCGGATTGGCCGGTGTGCGAGAGGGGGCAGAAGCGTGTATGAAATATCTGAGAAACGTGTCTGACATGCTCCAAACCTGTGCAATACAGGGGAGTTGGCCGCTGCCCGCGGGTAGCGGGCGCGCAAGGCATCGTCAGTCCACCGTGCTTGTAACCCGGTGAGTACGCTTACCCTCGAAAGTCTCAAAGGAAGGCGTCAAGGCTCTTCGGCTTTGAGTTCCTCTTCCATTTTTTTCAGTTCTTGCTGGAAGACCTGATCCTGAACGGTGGGGCGTTTACGCCAGGCTTTGCGTTCCGGTTCGGGCTGGGCGGCGTAGGTGGTGACTTCCCCGCCGTAAACTTCCTTGTAACGTTGTTCCTGGCGCTCAAGTTCCGCGCGCAGTTCGTCTTTCGTCACAGTGCTACCTGTATGAGTTGAGATAAATGTCTGGTGAAACGCACTGCAACGAATCGATTGAACCGGTTCGCCAACAAGCCACGGCCTGAACAGGCAGCGGTGTTATCGGCAGGGCGGTCAAGACTTCCATGTTACAGGCGGCTACGGCACCAGATTAAAACTGACGCAGCATCAGTTTCCTGTTTCAGCGAGCGCGCTGGCGGTGCATGGGTGATGATCATCAGGCGCTGGCCGGGGCTGAAGGCAATGGACATCGCCTCAGCGAATGGCGTCGACGGCAAATAAAAGTGCGGCGCCACTGAGGTGCATTATAGCGGCCGATTCGGGATTGACTATCTTTGCCAAGTTAAAAACGGTTCCGGATGTGTGATTGTTTTGTGACTCGCAACTTTTACCCATAGTTGCATCGTTGTTGTCGGGTGTTGTGTTTCTGGCGCCATTTAGCCGAACAACTAAGGCGCCGGGTGCATGAGGTGATACCGAGTTTAAAACGGTCGTGAGCGATTCCCGCCGGGACGCAGGGATCGTTGCGATTATCGGTCGACGGTTCGATAATCGCCCGGTGTTGGCGATCTGGCGCTTGTGCATCTGTCTGCGAGCCGCTTGTATAGCCGTCGATCCGTACAGGAAAAAGGACCTGACATGAACGATCAAATGCGCAATTCCTTTACGTCGGTGGCGCCGCCGATCGTTGCTTCACCGGCCAAACGCATCCAGGCCCTGACCGGCGATCCGGACTTCATGACCTCTCTGGCCCGTGGCCTGGCGGTGGTCCAGGCGTTTCAGGAGCGCAAGCGTCACTTGACCATCGCCCAGATCAGCCACCGTACGGAAATTCCCCGTGCCGCCGTGCGCCGTTGCCTGCATACGCTGATCAAGCTCGGCTACGCCACCACCGACGGCCGTACTTATTCGTTGCTGCCCAAAGTGCTGACCCTCGGTCACGCCTATCTGTCTTCGACGCCGCTGGCGGTTTCCGCCCAGCCTTACCTCGACCGCATGAGCGAGCAACTCCACGAGGCCTGCAACATGGCCACGCTGGAAGGTGACGACATTCTCTACATTGCCCGTTCGGCCACCACCCAGCGCCTGATTTCGGTAGACCTGTCGGTGGGCGGGCGTCTGCCGGCGTATTGCACGTCCATGGGGCGGATTCTGCTGGCGGCGCTGGACGACACGTCACTGCGCGAATACCTCGACCACGCCGAACTGGTGGCCAAGACCAGCCGTACGCTCCACACCCCCGACACCTTGCTCGAGTGTTTGCAGGAAGTGCGGCAGCAGGGCTGGTGCATCGTCGATCAGGAACTGGAGCAAGGCCTGCGTTCGATTGCGGTGCCGGTGTACGACGCCTCCGGCCAGGTGGTGGCCGCGCTCAACGTCAGCACCCACGCCGGTCGCGTCAGCCGTACCGAACTGGAGCAGCGTTTTCTGCCGGGCCTGTTGAGTGCCAGCCGCGACCTCAGCGCGCAGTTGTTCGCCTGATGAAGCTGTTCGATAAACGCACAGAGTTGCGTTTATCGAATTGACGCTAAAACCCCCGGATCATTAATGTCGCGGCAGCGTCATCCGGCGCTGTTGTGAATGAGCCCGCCGGATCGTCGACTCCCATAATAATGACAAGAGGCAACATCCCATGCGCACGTTCCCCGACTGTCGCCGCTCCCGTTCCTGTTGCCGGTTTTAGCGCAACGCCTGATTCCCTCCTTATATGCTTGTGTCCGTGCCAGTCTTTGGCCGGTCGCCGTTCGACTGCGTTTTTTGCGTGGAATAAAAATAATGAACCAGCCTCAGTCCGCTGTGGGTAACTGCCTCGACGTGCAGTCCTTCATCAACGCTCAACCGATCTCGCGCTATCAGTGGCGCGTGGTGATTCTGTGTTTCCTGATTGTGTTCCTCGATGGCCTCGACACCGCGGCCATGGGGTTTATCGCACCGGCCCTGTCCCAGGACTGGGGCATCGACCGCGCCAGCCTCGGCCCGGTGATGAGCGCCGCGTTGATCGGCATGGTCTTCGGCGCACTGGGCTCCGGGCCGTTGGCTGACCGCTTCGGGCGAAAGGTCGTACTGGTCGGTGCGGTCTTTCTGTTCGGTGCTTTCAGCCTGGCGTCGGCCTACGCCACCAACGTCGAGCAATTGCTGGTGCTGCGCTTCCTGACCGGTCTGGGACTGGGCGCGGGCATGCCGAACGCCACCACGCTGCTGTCGGAATACACCCCGGAGCGCAAAAAGTCGCTGTTGGTGACCAGCATGTTCTGCGGTTTCAACCTCGGTATGGCCGGCGGCGGGTTTATCTCGGCCAAGCTGATTCCGGCGTTCGGCTGGCACAGTTTGTTGCTGATCGGCGGGATTCTGCCGCTGATCCTCGCCGTGGTGTTGCTGGTCTGGCTGCCGGAGTCGGCGCGTTACCTGGTGGTGCGTAATCGCGGTACCGACAAAGTCCGCAAGACCCTCGCACCGATCGACCCGGCCACCGTCGCCCAGGCGGCGAGTTTCAGCGTGCCGGAACAGAAAACCGTCAAGGCACGCAACGTATTCGCGGTGATTTTCTCCGGCACCTACAGCACCGGCACGCTGTTGCTGTGGCTGACCTACTTCATGGGCCTGGTGATCGTGTACCTGCTGACCAGTTGGCTGCCGACCCTGATGCGCGACAGCGGTGCGAGCATGGAGCAAGCGGCGTTCATCGGCGCGTTGTTCCAGTTCGGCGGGGTGTTGAGCGCGGTCGGCGTAGGCTGGGCGATGGACCGCTTCAATCCGCACAAGGTCATCGGCATTTTCTACCTGCTGGCCGGGGTGTTTGCCTACGCGGTCGGGCAGAGCCTGGGCAACATCACGCTGCTGGCGACGCTGGTGCTGGTGGCGGGCATGTGCGTCAACGGCGCGCAATCGGCGATGCCGTCGCTGGCAGCGCGGTTTTACCCGACTCAAGGCCGGGCGACCGGTGTCTCGTGGATGCTCGGGATCGGCCGCTTCGGTGCGATTCTCGGGGCGTGGATGGGCGCGACCCTGCTGGGCCTGGGCTGGGATTTCGAACAGGTGCTGACAGCGCTGGTGTTCCCGGCCGGGCTGGCCACGGCAGCGGTGGTGATCAAGGGCCTGGTCAGTCACGCGGACGCGACCTGATATCCACTCCGCTCACTCCCGTACCGGGTGCGGGAGTGATCATTAGGTTGATAACAATCTGTTCGATAAGCGAACACTCAGTCGATTATCGGATTGTTTGGCGAAAATCAGCGGCTTAATCTTCAGTGACTCCGGCGCACAACCTCGCGCCTTTTTATCACTGGCGATCCACTACAAAAACGGGAGCCCGCTCCATGGCTGAGATCCTTTCGCTGCACGACGCGGTGAAGCAATTCGTCAACGACGGCGACACCGTCGCGCTCGAAGGCTTCACTCACCTGATCCCTACGGCGGCAGGTCATGAAATCATTCGTCAGGGCAAGAAAGATCTGACCCTGGTGCGGATGACGCCTGACCTGATCTACGACCAACTGATCGGCGCCGGCTGTGCACGCAAGCTGATCTTCTCCTGGGGCGGCAACCCTGGCGTGGGTTCGCTGCACCGTCTGCGCGACGCGGTCGAGAAACAATGGCCGCACGCGCTGGAAATCGAAGAACACAGCCACGCCGACCTGGCCAATGCCTACGTCGCCGGCGCCTCCGGCCTACCGTTCGCGGTACTGCGGGCCTACGCCGGTTCCGACCTGCCGAAGGTCAACCCGCTGATCAAGTCTGTGACGTGCCCGTTCACCGGTGAAGTGCTGGCAGCGGTGCCGTCGGTGCGCCCGGACGTGACCGTGATCCACGCCCAGAAAGCCGACCGTCAGGGCAACGTGCTGCTGTGGGGCATTCTCGGTGTGCAGAAAGAGGCCGCGCTGGCCGCCAAGCGTTGCATCGTCACCGTCGAAGAAATCGTCGACAACCTCAACGCGCCGATGAACGCCTGTGTGCTGCCGACCTGGGCCCTGAGCGCGGTCTGCCATGTGCCCGGTGGCGCGCATCCGTCCTACGCCCACGGTTACACCGAGCGTGACAACCGCTTCTATCAGGCGTGGGACCCGATCGCCCGCGACCGTGAGACGTTTACCGCGTGGATCAACGAATACATCCATGGCTGCGCTGACTTCAGCGAGTTCCAGGCCAAATTGGCCGCTGCCTCGGAGGCCAAGTAATGACTTACACCACTAATGAAATGATGACCGTCGCCGCGGCCCGTCGCCTGAAGAACGGCTCGGTGTGCTTCGTCGGCATCGGCCTGCCGTCGAAAGCCGCCAACCTGGCGCGGCTGACCTCTTCGCCGGACGTGGTGCTGATCTACGAGTCCGGCCCGATTGGCGCCAAACCCAGCGTACTGCCGCTGTCGATCGGTGACGGCGAACTGGCGGAAACCGCCGACACCGTCGTGCCAACCGGTGAGATTTTTCGCTACTGGCTGCAGGGCGGACGCATCGACGTCGGTTTCCTCGGCGCAGCGCAGGTCGACCGTTTCGGCAACATCAACACCACCGTGGTTGGCGATTATCACCAGCCGAAAGTGCGTCTGCCGGGTGCCGGTGGCGCGCCGGAGATCGCCGGCTCCGCGAAAAGCGTGCTGATCATCCTTAAACAGTCGGCGCGTTCGTTTGTCGACAAGCTCGATTTCATTACCTCGGTCGGCCATGGCGAGGGCGGCGATTCGCGCAAACGTCTGGGCCTGCCGGGCGCCGGCCCGGTCGGGATCATCACTGACCTGTGCATCATGGAGCCGGAAGAGGGCACCCACGAATTCGTGGTCACCGCACTGCACCCCGGTGTGACCCGCGAGCAAGTGGTCGCCGCCACCGGTTGGGCGATCCGTTTTGCCGACAGCGTTGCCACCAGCGCCGAACCCACCGAGGTCGAGCTGACCGCCCTGCGTGATCTCGAAGCCCGCACCGCCGCGGCCCACGGCCAGGCACCGGGAGAAGCATGATGCGCGACGTTTATATCTGCGATGCGATTCGTACTCCCATCGGTCGTTTCGGTGGCGGTCTGGCGGCTGTTCGCGCCGACGACTTGGCCGCCGTGCCGATCAAGGCCCTGATGGAGCGCAATCCGTCGGTGGACTGGAGCGCCATCGACGAAGTATTCCTTGGCTGCGCCAACCAGGCCGGCGAAGACAACCGCAACGTGGCGCGCATGGCGCTACTGCTGGCCGGTCTGCCGGACAGCGTTCCGGGTGTCACCCTCAATCGTCTCTGCGCGTCGGGCATGGACGCCATCGGCACGGCGTTCCGCGCCATCGCCAGTGGCGAAATGGAGCTGGCGATTGCCGGCGGTGTCGAGTCGATGTCCCGCGCGCCGTTCGTGATGGGCAAGGCTGACGCGGCGTTTTCGCGCAACATGAAACTGGAAGACACCACCATCGGCTGGCGTTTCATCAACCCGTTGATGAAGGCGCAGTACGGCGTCGACGCGATGCCGCAGACCGCCGACAACGTCGCCGACGACTACGAAATCTCCCGCGAGGATCAGGACGCTTTCGCCTTGCGCAGTCAGCAACGGACGGCCGCCGCTCAGGCTGCCGGCTACTTCGCCGAGGAAATCGTCGAAGTGCGGATCGCCCACAAGAAAGGCGAAACCGTGGTCAGCCAGGACGAACATCCCCGTGCCGACACCACGATTGAAGCCCTAACCAAGTTGAAACCGGTCAACGGCCCGGACAAGACCGTCACCGCCGGCAACGCTTCGGGCGTGAATGACGGTGCCGCCGCGCTGATTCTGGCTTCGGCTGAAGCAGTGAAAAAACACGGTTTGACCGCTCGGGCCAAAGTGCTGGGCATGGCCAGCGCCGGGGTTGCGCCACGGGTGATGGGCATCGGCCCGGTGCCGGCAGTGCGCAAACTCACCGAACGCCTCGGCGTGGCGGTCAGCGATTTCGATGTGATCGAACTCAACGAAGCGTTTGCCAGCCAGGGTCTGGCGGTATTACGCGAACTGGGACTGGCGGACGACGCGGCCCAGGTCAACCCGAACGGCGGCGCGATTGCCCTCGGTCATCCGTTGGGCATGAGCGGCGCGCGCCTGGTGCTGACCGCCCTGCATCAGCTGGAAAAGACCGGTGGCAAGAAAGGTCTGGCGACCATGTGCGTCGGTGTCGGCCAGGGTCTGGCCCTGGCCATCGAACGCGTCTGACGCAAGCCGTGACGAACAAGAACAGAGGAAAGCGAAATGACTGACAAGCCTGGTTACCGCCGCCCGCAGGAAGGCACCCAGCCGCCGTACCTGCACCCGAATTATCAATCCACCAATTTGCGCTCGCCGTCCAAGCCGTTGGTGTTCCTGCCGCATTCGCTGTCGGAAATCACCGGCCCGACCATCGGCGCCGAACGAGTGGCCGACACCGATAACGATCTGACTGCCCAGCATCAAGGCGAACCGCTGGGTGAGCGGATCATCATTCACGGCCGTGTGCTCGATGAAGACGGTCTGCCGGTACCGGGGATTCTGGTGGAGATCTGGCAGGCCAACGCCGCCGGTCGCTACAACCACGCCCGCGACCTGCACGACGCACCGCTGGACCCGAACTTCACCGGCACCGGCCGCACCGTGACCGACGCCGACGGCTGGTATCAGTTCCAGACCATCAAGCCTGGCGCCTATCCGTGGGGTAACCACCACAACGCCTGGCGCCCGGCGCACGTGCATTTCTCGCTGTTCGGGCCGAGCATCCTGACGCGTCTGGTCACGCAAATGTATTTCCCCGGCGACCCATTGCTGCCGTATGACCCGATCTACAACTGCGTGCCGGACACCTCGGCCAAGGAACGCCTGATCGCCGCTTTCGATCTGGAAAAAAACATTCCGTCCTACGCCCTCGCTTATCGCTGGGACATCGTGCTGCGCGGCCGCGAAGCCACGCCGATGGAGAAATGAGATGACCCTGACTGCGACCACGTCCCACACCGTCGGGCCGTATTACCACATCGGCCTGACCTGGCTGAACCGCGAGAACCTCGCCAACGAACTGACCCTCGGCCAGCGCGTGGCGATCACCGGACAAGTGGTGGATGGCAACGGCGATGTCGTCAACGACGCCATGCTCGAAGTCTGGCAGGCCAACGCCGCCGGCAAATACGATCACCCGGAAGACGAACAGGCCAAACCGCTGGACCCGAATTTCGAAGGTTTCGGCCGGGTGCCGGTGGATGCCGAAGGGCGCTTCCGTTTCACCACGATCAAACCGGGCACGGTCGAAGGCCTGAAAGGCTCGACCCAGGCGCCGCACCTGGTGGTGCTGGTGTTCGCGCGCGGGTTGGTAAAGCACTTGCTGACGCGGATTTATTTCGAGGGCGATCCGGCGAACGTCAATGATCCGCTGCTCGAATGCGTACCGGCCGAGCGCCGCACCACGTTGCTGGCCAAGCCGGATGCGGCGGGCGTTTATCAGTGGAATGTGATCCTGCAGGGCACTGACGCGGAAACCGTGTTCTTCGATTATTGAAAGAACACTGCACCTTCCCGCGCAGAGTACTGATCGTTCCCACGCAGAGCGTGGGAACGATCAACGTCGAGGCGCCGAATGCGTTTGCGTGGGAACGATCAATACAGGATGTGGAACGGGATTGTTGCGAAGTGTGTCTAGACTCTCACTGTCCCTATCGAGTGAAAAACAATGACAACCACCACAGCTCATTACACCGGCGAGGAGCGCAGCAAGCGCATATTCGCCATTGTCGGCGCCTCGTCCGGCAACCTGGTCGAATGGTTCGACTTCTATGTCTACGCCTTCTGCGCGATCTACTTCGCCCCGGCGTTTTTCCCCTCCGACAACCCCACGGTGCAGCTGGTCAACACCGCAGGCGTGTTCGCGGCCGGGTTCCTGATGCGACCGATCGGCGGCTGGATCTTCGGCCGGGTGGCGGACAAGCACGGGCGCAAGAACTCGATGCTGATCTCGATTCTGATGATGTGTTTCGGCTCGTTGCTCATTGCCTGTCTGCCGACCTACAACAGCATCGGGGTCTGGGCGCCGGTGCTGTTGCTGTTCGCGCGCCTGTTGCAGGGCTTGTCGGTGGGCGGTGAGTACGGCACCACCGCGACCTACATGAGCGAAGTGGCACTCAAGGGCCAGCGCGGTTTCTTCGCTTCCTTCCAGTACGTGACCCTGATCGGCGGTCAACTGCTGGCGGTGCTGGTGGTGGTGATCCTGCAGCAATTCCTCTCTGAAGATGAACTGCGGGCCTACGGCTGGCGGATTCCGTTCGTGGTCGGGGCGGTGGCGGCGCTGATTTCGTTGTTCCTGCGTCGCGCCTTGAAAGAAACCACCAACAAGGAAATACGCGAACACAAAGACGCCGGCAGCATCCGTGCGCTGTTCCGCGATCACAAGGCTGCGTTCATCACCGTCCTCGGCTATACCGCCGGTGGCTCGCTGATTTTCTACACCTTCACCACGTACATGCAGAAGTACCTGGTGAACACCGCCGGCATGCACGCCAAGACCGCGAGCTTCATCATGACCGGCGCGCTCTTCTTATATATGTGCATGCAGCCACTGTTCGGCATGCTCGCCGACAAGATCGGCCGGCGTAACTCGATGCTCTGGTTCGGTGCCCTCGGCACGCTGTTCACTGTGCCGATCCTGTTGAGCCTGAAAAGCGTCAGCAGCCCGTTCCTGGCCTTCGTGCTGATCACCGTGGCGCTGGCGATCGTCAGTTTCTACACCTCGATCAGCGGCCTGGTGAAAGCCGAAATGTTCCCGCCGGAAGTCCGCGCCCTCGGCGTCGGCCTGGCCTACGCGGTGGCTAACGCGATCTTCGGCGGTTCGGCCGAATACGTGGCCCTGAGCCTGAAAGCCGGGGGCATGGAAAACGCCTTCTACTGGTACGTCACGGTGATGATGGCGGTGGCGTTCCTGTTCAGCCTGCGTCTGCCGAAACAGGCCGCCTACTTGCACCACGATCTCTAAACCGAAGTGCGCGGGCCACAACGGCCCGCGCCTGCAAGGACTGTTTATGACTCAGCGACCGGGCAATCAATTGTTCGATGCCTATTTCACTGCCCGCGATATGCGCGACGTGTTCTGCGATCAGGGCCGGGTGCAGGCGATGCTCGACTTCGAAGCGGCGCTGGCCCGGGCCGAAGCGCGGGTCGGGGTGATTCCGGCGAGTGCTGTGGCATCCATCGAAAACGCCTGTCGCGCCGAGCTGTTTGATTTCGCCGCATTGGGCGAAGCCATCGCCACGGCGGGCAATTCGGCGATTCCGCTGGTCAAGGCGTTGGGCAAACGGATTGCCGCAACCGATGTCGAGGCCGAGCGCTATGTGCATCTGGGTGCCACCAGCCAGGACGTGATGGACTCCGGGCTGGTGCTGCAATTGCGTCAGGCGCTGGAACTGATCGAAGGGGAGCTGGCGCAACTGGCCGACGCCCTCGCGGCCCAGGCGCAACGCTACTCGGCGACGCCACTGGCCGGACGCACCTGGCTGCAACATGCAACACCGGTGACCCTCGGCATGAAGATCGCCGGTTGGCTCGGTGCAATCACTCGCAGCCGACAGCGTCTGCGCGAACTCAAGCCGCGCCTGCTGGTGCTGCAATTCGGCGGCGCCTCGGGCACCCTCGCCGCGCTGGGCGAACAGGCATTGCCGATTGCCCATGCGCTGGCCGAAGAACTGCAACTGACCCTGCCGGAACAACCGTGGCACACCCAGCGTGATCGCATCGTCGAGTTCGGCGCGGTGCTCGGTCTGATCGCCGGCAGCCTCGGCAAATTCGGCCGCGACATCAGCCTGTTGATGCAGACCGAAGCGGCAGAAGTATTTGAACCTTCAGCGCCGGGCAAGGGCGGCTCCTCGACCATGCCGCACAAGCGCAACCCGGTAGGTGCAGCGGTGCTGATCGGCGCGGCGACCCGTGTACCGGGTCTGGTCTCGACGCTGTTCAGCGCCATGCCTCAGGAGCACGAGCGCAGCCTCGGCTTGTGGCACGCCGAATGGGAAACCTTGCCGGACATCTGCTGCCTGGTGTCGGGCGCGCTGCAACAGGCGCGGCTGCTGGCCGACGGTCTGGAAGTCGATGCCGCGCGCATGGCCCGCAACCTGGAATTGACCCAAGGCCTGGTGCTGGCCGAAGCGGTGAGCATCGTCCTTGCGCAACGGGTTGGCCGCGACACCGCGCATCATCTGCTCGAACAATGCTGTAAACGGGCGGTGGCCGAACAACGCCATCTGCGTGCGGTACTCGGCGACGAACCGCAAGTGACCGCCGAACTCAGCGCTACCGAACTGGATCATCTGCTCGATCCCGCCCATTACCTTGGCCAGGCGCGGGTCTGGGTCGAGCGTGCGGTGGCCGAACATCACGCGTTATCTGTCTGAAGGAGAGGGCTGTGGCTTTCGTTCAACTCGCCGATGGCGAACTGCATTACTCATTGGAAGGCCCGGTCGATGCGCCGGTGCTGGTGCTGTCCAACTCGCTGGGTACCGATCTGCACATGTGGGACGCCCAGATGCCGGCGTTCACCGAGCACTTTCGCGTGCTGCGTTTTGACACCCGTGGTCACGGCCAGTCGCTGGTGACACCGGGCCCGTACAGCATCGAGCAACTGGGCCGCGACGTGCTGGCGCTGCTGGATGCACTGCATATCGAACGTGCGCACTTCTGTGGTCTGTCGATGGGTGGCCTGATCGGCCAGTGGCTGGGGATCAACGCCGGCCAGCGTCTGAACAAACTGATCGTCTGCAACACGGCGGCGAAAATCGGCGATCCGTCGGTGTGGAATCCGCGCATCGAAACCGTGCTGCGCGACGGCCCGGCGGCGATGGTCGCGTTGCGCGATGCATCGATTGCCCGTTGGTTTACCCCAGACTTTTCTGCCGCCCATCCGGCAGTGGCCAAGCAGATCACCGACATGCTGGCCGCGACCAATCCTGAAGGTTACGCCGCCAACTGCGCGGCGGTGCGCGATGCGGATTTCCGTGAACAGTTATCGTCGATCAAGGCACCGCTACTGGTGATCGCCGGTACTGAAGACGCAGTGACGCCGCCGTCCGGCGGACATTTCATTCAGGAGCACGTGCGCGGCGCCGAGTACGCCGAGTTTTATGCCGCACACCTTTCCAACGTTCAGGCCGGCGACGCGTTCAGCGACCGCGTGCTGACATTTCTGCTGGCCGCTTGAGGGGATATCCGTGGACGAGAAACAACGTTATGACGACGGCATGCAAGTGCGCCGTGCGGTCCTCGGCGACGCCCATGTCGATCGCAGCCTGACTACGCTGACCGAGTTCAACTCGGAATTCCAGGAGATGATCACCCGTCACGCCTGGGGCGATATCTGGACCCGTCCGGGCCTGCCGCGCCACACCCGCAGCCTGATCACCATCGCCATGCTGATCGGCATGAACCGCGAAGGCGAACTCAAGTTGCACCTGCGCGCAGCGGCCAACAATGGCGTGAGCCGTGGCGAGATCAAGGAAGTGATCATGCAGAGCGCGATCTACTGCGGAATTCCGGCGGCGAATGCGACCTTTCATCTGGCCGAGTCGGTGTGGGATGAGTTGGGTGTCGAATCCCGAGAGTGAAAGCGTTCCAGCGGACGCCATCGCGAGCAGGTCCGCGATGGCGGTCGTGGCTCTGATCAATCAAACCCAGGGAAGCGAAGAGGGTGGGTCACCTGAGTCCTTCAGGTGCTCCCTCTCTACTCGGCGGCTGGCGGCGTGCCATTAATCCTGACGGATGGCACAGCGACCTAGAGCAGGCTGATCGGGTAACTGATGATCAACCGGTTCTCGTCGAACTCGTTGTTGCTGAAGTCGCGACGCATGGTCGAGTTGCGCCATCTGACGTTCAGATTCTTCAGCGTGCCGCTCTGCACGGTGTAGCCCAGTTCCGATTCGCGGCCCCATTCCTTGCCGTCGGTGATGGTGCCGGTGTGCACATTGTCGCCGCTGATGTAGCGGTTCATCAGGGTCAGGCCGGGCACGCCGAGGGCGGCGAAGTTGTAGTCGTGGCGCAGTTGCCAGGAACGTTCCCGGGCGTTGTCGTAGCTTGAGTTGTAGCTGTCGTTGGCGAGGGTGCCGCCGCTGGTGCCGTTGACCCGCATCCAGGCGCTGTCGCCCGTGAGTTTTTGCAGGCCGACGTAGAAGGTGTTGCCGCCGTATCGCGCGGAGAACATCCCCGACCAGGTCTTGTTGTCGAGCTCGCCGGCCCGGGCGCTGCCGTCGTCCTTGCCGTAGAAGAAACCGAGGTTGGCGCCCAGGGTCCAGTCGCCCAGCGGCTGGCTGTGGATCAGATTGACGTACTGCTGGCTGTAGATGTCCTTGAGTTCGGCGTTCCACAGGCCGATCTGTGTGCGCTTGTCGTTGAATACATATTCGCCGCCCTGAAAGTTGAAGCGGTCGGAGGTGAACGCGGCTTTGCCGAACATCGACATGTCGCTCATGCTGCTGTCGTCACGGGGGCTGTTGGCGCGGAACTGGCCGCCATACAGGGTCAGGCCGGCGATTTCCTTCGAGGTGATCTGTCCGCCGCGAAAGGTCTGCGGCAGCGAGCGGCCGTCGTCCGAACGCAGGATCGGCAATACCGGCATCCACTCGCCGACCTTGATTTCGGTCTGCGACAGCTTGGCCTTGAACGCCACGTTGGTGCGACCAAAGTTGTCCGCCGGGCGACCGTCATGATCCAGCGGCAACAGTTGCGTGCCGCCGGTGCCTTTGCCGCCATCGAGTTTCACCGAGTACAGCCCCAACACGTCCATGCCGAAACCGACGGTGCCCTGGGTGAAACCGGACTTGGCGTCGAGGATAAAGCTTTGCGTCCACTCTTCGGCCTTGCCCTGAGCCTTGGTCGGGTTGGTGAAATTGCGATTGATGTAGAAGTTGCGCAGGTTCAGGTCGGCCTTGGCCCCTTCGACGAAACCGGCTTCTTCGGCCACGACGGGCAAAGCGGCGCCGGCCAGTGCCAGGGCGATCAGGCTGAGTGCGTAAGGTGTTGTGAAACGTGTCATGGGCTCGGGTCTCTCTAATTGTTTGGGATGAAGCAGTTCGCAGCCGCAACCGGAGGTTGCAGACAAGAAACGGACTCGATGAAACGAAGGGCGGGATCAGCCCGAGCGGGGAGGACGCGTGGTCATGGGGATGAACCTGTTTTTATTGGTTTTGTTGGTGTGGGCAATGGTGAGGGGGATCGGCACGGGGATTCAATCGGGGTAAACAGGGTTTTGTGCGATTATCGAACGCTAATCGGCGAGGGTTTTATTTTCCGTTCTCAGCGCATTCTTAATGAAATCCCGTGTTTATGTTTCGTATTAACGAGTTGTTCCGGCGGCGTTCTATTAATGGCGATTGTGGATGTGCTTATTTCTTTAGTTGTAGGAAATTACCTACAGTAATTGTTGTAATAAAGGCTCTCTCAATCATCGTGGGTTCAACTTAATAATTGGCGTTATCGCTTATCGTGAAAAGGTTTAACGGGAAGCTGCGTTGTAACTGGCAAAGGAAACAGGCATTGCTATATTCAAAATTCTCGAAAGGGGCAGGGAGGTTTGTTGTCGCTCTCGAGAGAATTAATTATTGATAACAAGGAGAGATAACATGCCTGCAAAAGTGAATCAGGAACGTCTCGCGACGGTGGTCGGTCGTGCCCTTATTGATAAGGACTTTGCGGAACAGTTGCACAAGGATGCTGAAGGCGCGGCCAAGGGCATTGGTGTGCACTTGAGCGCAACCGAACTGAGCGCCGTCAAGAATATTGATGTGGCAAAACTGGGCACCGCGGGGGCGGGTATTCGCGACAAACTGGGAACGGCTGCGATCTTTGACCAGCAACAACAGATTCAGGCACGGATGGACTGATGCCCGGGGGGCTGTTTGGCGTGTCGTGGAGCGGCGATCCGGCTCTGTGCGCGCCAAATGGCCCGATTGCAAAGTGCATGCAGAGGGAGTGAGCGACGTATGTCAGTCACCTTGATTCCCATGGACGACGCGGACTTTGTGACGTTCACCGAAAGGGCGGTCGAAGAGTACGCCCAGGGCATGGTCGCCTCGGGAGAGTGGAGCCAGGCAGAGGCCTCACACCGATCCGCCACGGCTTTCGCGCAGTTGCTGGACAAGGGACGGCTGACCGAAAACCATCAGCTCTGGGTGATCCGGGACAGCCAGCGACGCATCGGCGAGTTGTGGATCGCCCGTCGACATGTCGGCACGAAGCCGATTGCCTTCATCCTGGATATCTACATCGAGCCTGGCGAGCGCCGTCAGGGGCATGCCCGGCAATCGATGCTGGCCGCCGAAAACTGGGCGCGCCAGAACGGCTGCGAGGAAATGCGTCTGCATGTGTTTGGCCGCAACCTGCCGGCGCGTGGTCTTTATGAACAATTGGGCTATGACATCGCCAGTCTGACCATGGCGAAACCATTGCCGCCTGCCTGAAAGGATGGTTGAAAAATGGATATTGGAAACCACGGCGAATTTGATTCGACGGTTGATGACTTGTTTAAAGGGAACACATTTCTTGCTGATGCCAGATATTCAAGATTTGAAATATTACTTGAACATGTCAGTCGCAATCGTTTCACCATCTTCATGGTTTTATATGCCGAATTATTCAAGTTATTTTCCGGGGAGTCGCGGTGCTCGGTGTTTTTCGAACAGGCGGTGGAACTTGTATTGCTGCCACCCCGTGAGCAGGCTTCGATTATCAATGACCCGGTTTTTCAGATATGGACCGGGCAGGCGTTTCGTTTAACCAATCACTTTCTGGTCGGAAAGTCAGAGAGTACTGCCGAACTGGAAAAGACATTATTCGAGTTTCCCGAGATGCTCGACAGGGTCAAGGCCCGGAGCAAGTCGGTCGTGGTTCAGAACGACCCGCCGGTCTACCGGTTCGACGCCGATCCGCTGATCATGCAGGCCACGCCGCCCAGTTATGAATTCCCGGAAGACGAAGCGACCCGCAAGCGTCTGGAGCGCGGCGGTGTTTCCAGTCGGTTCTTCGCTGACGTGGTAAAGATTGCCTTGTTGCGGATCGAGCACACCTGGCCGGCCTGCCGCGAACAGATGAAGTCTCTGATCAAATCCATTTGTTACCTGCCGGACGGTACCTTTCGCAGTTGTTCGGCTTCGCGCTACACCGGCGTCATCCTTCTGGCGAGCCGGGACGACTCGATCCTCGATCTTGAGGAATCCCTGGTGCATGAGGCGACTCATCAGTTGCTTTATCACGTCGTCGAGGTGTCGGCGGTCGTCGACCCCGATGCTTCGCAGGAGGCGTCATTCAGCTTGCCGTGGTCGGGCCAGAAGCGTGACCTGTATGGCTACTTTCATGCGTTTTACGTGTACATCGCGCTGGTCAAGTACATGGAACGGGTGCGGTCGCGTTCCGACGAGGAATTGCAGCGGGCGCAGAACCGTCTGTTGTTCATTCTGCGGGGGTTGATCCGGGCCTTGCCGGACCTTCAAGGCAGTGAGGATTTCACGCCCCACGGGCGCCAGTTGCTGGAAAACCTTGCCGCCGAGGTGCGGGCCATGGAGAGCAAATACGCCGGGCGGCTGGCCGCTGCGGTGCCACTGACCACGACGCCGCCGGTATTGGGTGCAACGGCCTGAGCCCGGGAGGCAATCATGACGATGTTCGATGCTTCGCGGTTTCCCGAGGCCGGGGTAGGGCTGGAGTATCACTTGCCCCGGCACCGGGTTGCGGATCATGCAGTCGATCCGACTCTGGAGCGGATCCTCGCCGAAGGCCTGCCATATTTCGATTACCTGGAGTTTCAGCCGACCCACAGCATCCTCGAGCCGCGACTGCTCGAAGTCGGGGAGCAGACGCCCAGTCTGTTGCATTCCTCCAGCCTGTCTCTCGGCAGTGTGGGCATCGCGATGGATCGCGAGTTTCTGCAGATGACCCGACGGCTGTGCGACAGAACCCGATCACCCTGGCTGGCCGAGCACATTTCCTGGTCGCGGTTTCACGGCGGCGACACCCAGCACTTCATCTTGCCGACCCTGGCAGCGGAAGTGGCCGACACGGTGGTTGCCAACGCCCTTGAACTGCAAGCGCTGACCGCGACACCGCTGGTGCTGGAAAACGCGCCACGTCTGTTTTCATTGGCCGACGCCCCCGAGCAGTCGGAAGGCGAATTCATTTCAAGCGTGGTGCAGCGCAGCGGTGCGGGGTTTCTGCTGGATCTGGACAGCGCCATCACCACCGCCAAAGCGCTGGGTTACGACTTCAAGGATTACTTGCGTTCGTTGCCGCTGGATCGGCTGATTGAAATCCACACCGGGCATCCGCGTCGGGACTGGGACTTGTTGGCGCAGCTGTTTGCGGTGTCCCCGGTCAGGGCGGTGACGCTGGAGTGGGACATCGCCGACAGGGCCGACGATGCGCAACTGGAGGTCCTGATTCGCGACATCAAGCGTCTCAAGCCCAGGGATATGTTCTGGCAGGGCCGCGAGCCGCCGCCAGCGCCGGACACTCAGGCCCTCGAGCCCGGCTCGTTGCTCAAGCTCAGGGAAAGCGTGTGGTTCAGTGTCGGGTCTTCATCCTTTGTGCTGCGAGATCGGCAGTCGGGCCTGAGTCTGGATTTCTGCCTGACGTTGCTGCCGTTGTTGAACCACTTCATGACCCCGCATTCGCTTGAGAGTGCGCTGATGCTGCCGGGCGTCTTGAATAGCCCGGAGCAGGGCAGTCATCTGGCTTTTTTGCAGGCGCTGGTGAGTCACGGGATTGTGCAATCTGTCGCAGGTTCGCGGGACAGGGTGCACAGGCAACCGCTCAAGCTCTGGTCGCGCTGGGAGGCGGCGCTGGAGTTTTACCTCAGCACCCGCACCGGTTTGCAGACACCCTATGTCAGCGTCGTCGAGCTTGAGGCCGAGCTTGAACAGAAGGCCTCGCAGCAGCGTCAGCCGTCATCCTTCAAGGACTATCACTCTCATCCTTTCATTGCCCTGGAAAACCCGCTGCTGGTGCCCGGCGAGACCCTCGCCGAAACGACACTGCTTGATTCGCTGTGCGCCCGGCGTACGTCTCGGGCGTTCAGCGGCAAGCCGTTGACCCCGACGCAATTGTCCCTGCTGCTCTATTACACCTGGGGCGTGACGGCGATGGAACCGAACGGTATGGGCGACTATTTTCTGAAGAAAACCTCGCCCTCCGGCGGCTCGCTGCAAGCCACCGAGGTGTACGCGGTGCTGATGAATGTGCAGGGTTTCGAGCGGGGGCTTTATCACTACTCCGTACGTCGTCACGGACTGGAATTGCTGTCGCGGGAGGATCCTAGAACCTGGATCAGCGAGGCCAGCGGCGGGCAACCCTGGGTGAAGGACGCGGCCGCGGTGTTCGTGTCCACCGCGCGGGTCGAGCGGTTGTCCTGGAAGTACGAGTTCAGCCGGGCACTGAGGGTGGCGTTGATGGATGCCGGGCACCTGAGCCAGACGTTTTCACTGGTGGCCACCGCGCTGAACCTCGGGTGTTTCACCACGGCGGCTCTGCGCGATGAAATGTTCGAAAACCGCCTGGGGCTCGATTATCTGGAAGAACCGGTGTTTCTGCTCAACGGTGTCGGCGGCTGAATGCGTTGCGCGATAAACAAAAAGCCCACCGAATGGTGGGCTTTTTGTTTATCGCGAGACGATCAGAACAACTTCATCTTCGGCGCTTCTTCTTTCAGCGGCTCGTTCTGCGCGGTTTGCGCATTCCAGCCACCACCCAGTGCCTTGTACAGGTTGACCGCACTGGTCAGTTGCGCAAGGCGGTCGGTGATCAGGGCCTGTTGGGCGCTGAACAGCTGACGCTGGGCATCGAGGAAGGTCAGGTTGCTGTCGACGCCAATGCGGTAGCGACGTTCGGCCAGACGGTAGTAATCCTGGTTGGCCTGAACGAAGTCACGCTGCGCCTGCAACTGCTCGGTGTAGGTCTGGCGCGCGGCCAGGCCGTCGGCGACTTCCTGGAAGGCCGTTTGAATGGACTTCTCGTAGTTCGCCACGCCAATGTCCTTCTGGATCTTGGCGTAGTCGAGGCTGGCGCGCAGGCTGCCGGCATTGAAGATCGGCAGGTTGATCTGCGGCTGGAACAGCCACGTGCCCGAACCGCCCTTGAACAGGCCGGACAGGTCCGGGCTCAGGCTGCCCGCGTTGGCGGTCAGGCTGATGCTCGGGAAGAACGCTGCACGGGCCGCGCCGATGTTGGCGTTGGCCGCCTTCAGGTTGTACTCGGCCTGAAGGATGTCCGGACGACGTTGCAGCAGATCCGACGGCAGACCGGCCGGCACATCGCTGAGCAGGTCATCCGACAGCGGTTTGGCCGCTTGCAGGTTGGCCGGCACGCCGGTGCCGAGCAGCAGGGTCAGGCTGTTTTCGTCCTGAGCCACCTGGCGGGTGTAGCGTGCCAGTTGTGCACGGGCGTTTTCAACCGAGGTGCGCGACTGCGCCAGGTCCAGCGCCGAAGCCACACCGACTTCGTTGCTGCGGCTGGTCAGCTTGTAGCTTTCCTCGAAGGCACCGAGAGTGTCCTGAGTCAGCTTCAGCAGTTCCTTGTCGGCCTGCCAGGTCAGGTAGGCGTTGGCCACGCTGGCCACCAGGCTGATCTGGGTGCTGCGGCGCGCTTCTTCGGTGGCGAAGTATTGTTGCAGCGCTTGTTCGCTCAGGCTGCGAACCCGACCGAACAGGTCCAGTTCGTAGGCGCTGATGCCGACGGTGGCGGTGTACGAACTGGTGATGTTCGCTTCACCGGTCTGCGACGCACGGGCCGGAACCCGCTGACGGCTGCCGCTGGCATTGGCCGACACTGCCGGGAACAGATCAGCACGCTGGATGCGGTACTGAGCGGCATAGGCGTCGATGTTCAGCGCCGCGACACGCAGGTCGCGGTTGTTTTCCAGGGCGACCTGGATCAGCTGTTGCAGGGCAGGGTCATGGAAAAACTGCTTCCAGCCTTGCTCGGCAGCGGCCTGCGCCGGTGCCTGGGCCGGCGAGTACGCCGGGCCCTGTGGGAATTGCGCGGCCACCGGTGCTTGCGGCTGCTGATAATCCGGTATCAGCGAGCAACCGCTCAGCACGAAGGCGGCGACTGCGATGGAGAGTAGCGACTTGCTCATTGGCCAGCCTCTTTAGGAGTTTCTATGGCGTCATCCTTGCCGGCGTTTTTGCGCTGGCCCATGGACGACACAGTGACGAAGAACAGTGGGACCCAGAAAATCGCCAGGATCGTGGCCGTGAGCATACCGCCAATCACGCCGGTACCGATCGCGTGTTGACTGCCCGAGCCTGCGCCGGTGGAGATCGCCAACGGTACAACACCGAGGACGAAGGCCAGCGACGTCATGATGATCGGTCGCAGACGCATGCGGCAGGCTTCGATCGCTGCATCGCGCAGACTGCGCCCTTGCTCGTGCAGCTCCTTGGCGAATTCGACGATCAGAATGGCGTTTTTAGCCGCCAGACCGATGGTCGTCAACAGACCTACCTGGAAGTACACGTCGTTCGACAGGCCGCGCAGGCTGGTGGCCATCAGCGCACCGATGATCCCCAGCGGCACCACGAGCATGACCGCGATCGGAATCGACCAGCTTTCATACAGCGCCGCCAGACACAGGAACACCATCAGCAGCGACAGAGCGTACAGCGCTGGCGCTTGCGAGCCGGACAGACGTTCCTCGTAGGACAGACCGGTCCAGGAGATACCGACACCTGGCGGCAGCTTGGCGGCAATCGCTTCGACTTCGGCCATCGCTTCACCGGTCGAGTAGCCCGGCGCCGGAGAACCGAGGATCTCCATCGCTTCTACACCGTTGTAGCGCGCCAGTTTCGGCGAACCGTAGATCCACTCGCCCTTGGCGAACGCGGAGAACGGAACCATGGTGCCGGCGCTGTTGCGCACGTACCACTTCTTCAGGTCTTCAGGGCTCATGCGAGCACCGGCCTGACCTTGCACGTAAACCTTCTTCACACGACCGCGGTCGATGAAGTCGTTGACGTAGCTACTACCGAAGGAGATCGACAGGGTGCTGTTGATGTCGGAAAGGCTCAAGCCCAGGGCACGGGCCTTCTCGTCGTCGATTTCCAGATGGTATTGCGGCTCGTCGTTCAGGCCGTTCGGACGGACCTGGTAGAGCACCTTGCTCTGCGCGGCCATGCCGAGGAACTGGTTACGGGCTTCCATCAACTTGTCGTGACCGATACCGGCGCGGTCCTGCAGGAACACGTCGAAACCGGTGGCGTTACCCAACTCCAGTACGGCCGGCGGGGCGAAGGCAAACACCATCGCATCGCGGAAACTGAAGAAGTGCTGCTGGGCGCGTTGAGCCAGGGCAAACACGCTGTTGTTCGCGTCACGCTCGTGCCATGGCTTGAGCATGATGAACGCCAGACCCGAGCTCTGGCCGCGACCGGCGAAGTTGAAGCCGTTCACGGTGAACACCGAGGCTACCGAACTGGATTCTTTATCCAGCAGGTAGGTACGCATTTCATCGATCACCACCTGCGTGCGTTCGGCACTGGAACCGGCAGGCGTCTGTACCTGGGCGAACAGTACGCCCTGGTCTTCTTCCGGCAGGAACGCGGTCGGAATGCGGGTGAACAGCCAGATCATGCCGACCACGATCAGAATGTAGGCCAGCAGGTACGGCGCCTTGCGCTGCAGGATGTTGCCGACACCGCGCTCGTAGCTGCGAACGCTACGGTCGAAGTTGCGGTTGAACCAGCCGAAGAAGCCGCGTTTCGGCGTGCCGTGCTCGCCTTTCGGAATCGCCTTGAGCATGGTGGCGCAGAGTGCCGGGGTGAAGATCAGCGCGACCATTACCGACAGGGCCATGGCCGAGACGATGGTGATCGAGAACTGACGGTAGATCACACCGGTGGAACCGCTGAAGAACGCCATCGGCAGCAGTACCGCCGACAGTACGAGGGCGATACCGACCAGTGCGCCCTGGATCTGGCCCATGGACTTCTTGGTCGCTTCCTTCGGTGACAGGCCTTCTTCGGCCATCACCCGCTCGACGTTTTCCACCACGACGATGGCGTCGTCCACCAGCAAGCCGATGGCCAGCACCATACCGAACATGGTCAGGGTGTTGATGCTGAAACCGGCGGCCGCGAGGATGCCGAACGTACCGAGCAATACCACCGGCACGGTCATCGTGGTGATGACAGTGGCGCGGAAGTTCTGCAGGAACAGGAACATCACCAGGAACACCAGCGCGATCGCTTCGACCAGGGTTTCAACCACACCCTTGATCGATTCGGTCACCACCGGGGTGGTGTCGTACGGGAACACCACTTCCATGCCTTGCGGGAAGAACGGCTTGAGGTCGTCAATCGTCTTGCGCAGGGCCTTGGCGGTGTCGAGGGCGTTGGCACCGTTGGCCAGTTTCACCGCCAGACCGGAAGCCGGTTTGCCGTTGAACTGGGCCGCGATGCTGGAGTTCTCACCACCCAAGCCGACGTCGGCGACATCACCGACACGTACTTGCGAGCCATCCTGGTTGACCTTCAGCAGAATCGCCTTGAACTGCTCGGCCGTCTGCAGGCGGGTCTTGCCGATGATCGTGGCGTTCAGTTGCTGGCCTGGCAGCGCCGGCAGACCGCCGAGCTGACCGGAGGAAATCTGCACGTTCTGCGCCGAGATCGCGGCGCTGACATCGGCCGGGGTCAGGTTGTACTTGTTCAGCTTGGCCGGGTCGAGCCAGATGCGCATCGCGTACTGGGCACCGAAGACCTGGAAGTCACCGACACCGGCAGTCCGGGAGATCGGGTCCTGCATGTTCGACACGATGTAGTTGGACAGGTCGTCCTTGGACATGCTGCCGTCACGCGACACCACGCCGATCACCAGCAGGAAGTTCTTCACTGCCTTGGTCACGCGGATACCCTGTTGCTGCACTTCCTGCGGCAACAGCGGGGTGGCCAGGTTCAGCTTGTTCTGGACCTGGACCTGCGCGGTGTCGGAGTTGGTGCCTTGCTCGAAGGTCGCGGTGATGGTCATGCTGCCGTCGGAGTTACTTTCCGACGACACATAACGCAGGTTGTCGATACCGTTGAGCTGTTGCTCGATCACCTGCACCACGGTGTCCTGAACCGTTTGTGCCGAAGCACCCGGGTAGGTCACGGAAATCGCAATGGCCGGTGGCGCAATGCTCGGGTACTGGTTGATCGGCAACTTGAGGATCGATAGAGCCCCGACCAGCATGATCACCAGGGCAATTACCCAGGCGAAAATCGGACGGTCGATAAAAAATTTCGACATGAGTTACTCCCCTTTGCCGCCGTAGGCTTTGTCAGCTGCCTTGGCGGGTGCCGGGTTCTTGGCTACGTTGGTCGCTTCGGTCGGATTGACCTGAACACCAGGGCGGACGAATTGCAGCCCTTCGGTGATCAGGCGATCGCCGGCTTTCAGGCCGTCTTCGATCAGCCACTGGCTGCCGACGGTACGGCTGGCCTTGAGCTGACGCAGTTCGACCTTGTTGTCCGCACCGACGACCAGCGCGGTCGGCGTGCCCTTGAGGTCACGGGTCACGCCTTGTTGCGGCGCCAGGATGGCGGCGGCGTTGACACCGGCCTGCAGCTGGGCGCGAACGAACATGCCTGGCAACAGGGTGTGATCCGGGTTCGGGAACACGGCGCGCAGGGTCACGGAGCCGGTGGTCGGGTCGACCGACACTTCGGAGAATTCCAGCTTACCGTCGAGCTTGTACTGGCTGCCGTCTTCCAGAGTCAGTTTGACGGCGGCGGCGTTGTCGCCGGCCTTCTGCAGACGGCCGCTTTCCAGCTCGCGGCGCAGTTCCAGCAATTCGACCGAAGACTGAGTGACGTCGACGTAGATCGGGTCCAGTTGCTGGATGGTTGCCATCGCATCGGCCTGGCCACTGCTGACCAGTGCGCCTTCGGTGACCGAAGAACGACCGATACGCCCGGAGATCGGCGCGTAGACCTTGGTGTAACGCACGTTGATCTGCGCGCTCTGCAGCGAAGCTTCCGATTGCAGGCGGTTGGACACGGCCGTGTCGTATTCCTGACGGCTCACGGCCTGCTCGTCGACCAGTTGCTTGTAGCGGTCGGAGATCGACTTGGTCGAACGCAGGTTGGCTTCGGCGCTTTTCAGGGTCGCTTCATAGACCGACGGATCGATCTGATACAGCTGCTGGCCGGCTTTGACATCGCCGCCTTCCTTGAACAGACGCTTGAGAATGATGCCGTTGACCTGCGGACGGACTTCAGCAATGCGGAACGCACTGGTGCGCCCCGGCAGTTCCGACGTGAGGGTAAAGGCCTGTGGTTGCAGGGTGACGACGCCGACCTGAGGAGGTGGTGCGGCGGGAGCCGCCTCTTCCTTTTTACATCCGCTGAGCAGCGATGCCAGGGCGACGGCAGTGACCAGAGCGGTAACAGCTGGCTTGAATTGCATGAAGATCCTCGGGTCAGGCGCGCGAAAAGCGCACAAGAAGTGTGGAAGGGTAAAAATAGGGTACCGGGTGGATAAGTAGCTTGCTAAGGAATATACTTACGTTCATGGTTGTTTGTAAATACCTTTGCCGCGTACCCACCTGGTTACAAAAGTCGTCGCAAGGTCTGAAATTGTAGGCCGGGGGAGTCGATCCGCGAGAGATCCACCCCTTTTTATTCAGCGGATATTCAGCCATCCCTGAAACATCCTGTTTGAGGTTTTACTGCCATGGTCCGTCGTACCAAAGAGGAAGCTCAAGAGACACGAAGCCAGATACTCGAAGCGGCCGAGAAAGCTTTTTATGAGCGGGGCGTTGCGCGCACGACGCTGGCGGACATCGCGACGATGGCCGGCGTGACGCGCGGCGCCATCTACTGGCACTTCAGCAACAAGGCCGACCTGTTGCAGGCGATGCTCGATACGCTGCACGAGCCGCTGGACGAGCTGGCCAAGGCCAGCGAAAGCGAGGACGAGCCAGACCCGCTGGGCTGCATGCGCAAATTGCTGATTCATTTGTTTCATCAAGTTGCGCTGGACCCGAAAACCCGGCGTATCAACGAAATTCTGTTTCATAAGTGCGAGTTCACCGATGAAATGTGCGACCTGCGCCAACAGCGTCGGACGGCCAGCCTCGATTGCAATGTGCGGATCGCGCTGACGTTGAGTAATGCAGTCAATCGTGGGCAGTTGCCGCAAGACCTCGACACCGCCCGTGCGGCCATCAGCATTCACGCCTTTATCGATGGCATCCTGTATCAATGGCTGCTGGCCCCGGACAGTTTCGAGCTGTATGCCGAAGCCGAGCGCTGGGTCGATACAGGGCTGGATATGCTGCGCTGGAGCCCCAGCCTGCGCAAATGAAACAAAATGCGTATTTGGATCAGGTTATGTCAACGAAGGAGGCGGATGAAGATCCCTGTTCGTTCGCCTCGCCGCAGTGGATTGCTTTTATATACCTCAACCCATCGAGTTGATACGTAGCGAACTACGTATTTTGTAGGGATTTTGTGTCGAGCCTGTGAACGAATGTGAGCGGCCCACCTGTCCCGCGACCCATGAAAAAGCCCCCGATTCTCACGAGTCGGGGGCTTTTTGCGTTTCTGCAGTGTGGCTTACAGCGTCGGGTAGTCGAGGTAGCCGACCGCGCCTTTGCCGTAGAAGGTTTCCGGGTGCGGTTGGTTCAGCGGTGCATCGGCCTTCAAGCGTGCCGGCAGGTCCGGGTTGGCGATGAACGGCACACCGAATGCCACAGCGTCAGCCTTGCCCTCGGCCAGCCACGCGTTGGCGCTGTCCTTGGTGAAGCGTTCGTTGGCGATGTAAGCGCCGCCGAAGGCTTCTTTCAGTTGCGGGCCGAGGCTGTCGGCGCCTTCTTTCTCACGGGAGCAGATGAAGGCGATGCCACGCTTGCCCAGTTCACGAGCGACGTAGGTGAAGGTCTCGGCGAGGTTGTCGTCACCCATGTCATGGGAGTCGGCGCGCGGTGCCAGGTGCACGCCGACACGGCCGGCGCCCCAGACTTCGATGGCCGCATCGGTCACTTCCAGCAGCAGGCGGGCACGGTTTTCCAGGGAGCCGCCGTAGTTGTCGGTGCGCTGGTTGGTGCTGCTTTGCAGGAACTGGTCGAGCAGGTAACCGTTGGCGCCGTGGATTTCCACGCCGTCGAAACCGGCAGCCTTGGCGTTTTCTGCGCCGACGCGGTAGGCGTCGACGATGTCGGCGATCTCAGCGGTTTCCAGTGCGCGTGGCGTCGGGAAGTCGGCCAAAGGGCGAACCAGGCTGACGTGGCCTTTAGGCTGGATGGCGCTCGGTGCAACCGGGGTTTCGCCGTTCAGGTACGACGGGTGGGAAATTCGCCCGACGTGCCACAGTTGCAGGACGATTTTGCCGCCGGCGGCGTGAACAGCCTTGGTCACGTTGGTCCAGCCGCGCACCTGGTCGTTGGACCAGATGCCCGGGGTGTCCGGATAGCCGACGCCCATCGGGGTCACCGAAGTGGCTTCGCTGAGGATCAGGCCGGCCGAGGCGCGTTGTACGTAGTACTCGGCCATCAGCGCGTTCGGTACGCGGCCTTCGTCGGCGCGGCAGCGAGTCAGCGGCGCCATGATGATGCGGTTGGACAGTTCGAGATCGCCCAGTTTGATCGGATCGAAAATTGTTGCCATGAGATACAACCCTCGTGAAGTAAGTGAGTGAATCAGTTAGCGGTGGCCAGCTCGGGATTGCCGTTCCGGCGGAAGGTGATCAGGGTTACCAGCAGTGCCAGGATCGCGAGCGCCGCAGCAGCAAGAGGTACGCTGGTCAGGCCGTAGCCGTGGGCGATGACGCTGCCGCCGACCCAGGCGCCGAGGGCGTTGCCGACGTTGAAGGCGCCGATGTTCAGGGTCGACACCAGGTTCGGTGCGGCCTGGCCGTAGGTCACGACGTTCACTTGCAGGGCTGGCACGGCGGCGAAACACGCGGTGGCCCAGAGGAACAGGGTGATTTCGGTCGGGATCAGCGCGATGCTGGTCCAGGTCAGTACGGTGGAGGTCACGGCCATGGCGATGAACACGCCGATCAGCGTCGCGGCCAGGCCTTTGTCGGCCATCTTGCCGCCGATGATGTTGCCGACGGTCAGGCCCAGGCCGATCAACATCAAGGTCCAGGTCACGCCACGGGGCGAGACGCCGGTGACATCGCCCAGCAGCGGTGCGACATAAGTGAACAGGGTGAACACCGAGGCGGCGAACAGTGCGGTCATGCTCAAGGACAGCCAGATCCCGGCGCCTTTGAGCGCGGCCAGTTCGGCGCGCATGTCGAGTTTTTCTTCGTCACGCTTGGCCGGCAGGAAGCGGATCAGGCCGATCAGCGCGATCACACCGATCACGGTCACTGCCCAGAAGGTCGAGCGCCAGCCGGCTTCCTGACCGAGTGCGGTGCCCAGCGGTACGCCGAGTACGTTGGCCAGGGTCAGGCCGGTGAACATCAGGGCCACGGCCGAGGCGCGTTTGTTCGGCGCCACCAGGTTGGCCGCGACCACCGAACCGATGCCGAAGAACGCACCGTGGCAGAGGGCGGTGACGACTCGGGCGAACATCAGCACTTCGTAGTCAGTGGCGATGGCGCAGAGCAGGTTGCCGATAATGAAGATGCCCATCAACGCGACCAGTGCAGCCTTGCGCGGCAGTCTTGCGGTGGCCATCGCCATGAACGGTGCACCAATCGCCACGCCCAGGGCGTAACCGGTCACCAGCCAGCCGGCGCCGGGAATCGACACACCGAGGTCGGCCGCCACATCGGGCAGCAGGCCCATGATGACGAACTCGGTGGTGCCGATGGCGAAGGCGCTCAAGGCGAGTATGAGGAGCGAGAGGGGCATCGTTGGGTCCTTTTGGCTGGCTGACGTTAAGGGTCAGAGCTCTTTGCTGAGGGTGCTGAGGAACGCCTGGATCACGTCCTCGTTGCGTTTGAAAAAGTGCCACTGGCCGGCTTTCTGGCTGCTGATCAGCCCGGCGCGTTGCAGGGTGGCCAGGTGCGCGGAGACGGTCGATTGCGACAGGCCGCAGCGTTGATCGATCTGCCCGGCGCAGATGCCGTACTCGTGGTTGTGGATCTGTTCCGGAAACTGGGCTTTCGGGTCTTTCAGCCAGTTGAGGATGTCTCGCCGTACTGGGTGTGCCAGGGCTTTTATTATTTCGTCGAGGTCAATGTTCATGGCTGGTTGCTCGTGATGTATGTAGCGCTATATCGCGATGAGGCGAACTTTAAATCGGTATTTCGCGATATACCAATATGAATTCGATCTGACGACCGCATAAATCGGTATATCGGGTTATAACGATATGTGAGGTGTAAACAAACGCGGGCGCGGTGCTAAGCTGCGCCCATGAACTATCTCGCACATTTGCACCTCGGTGGCCAGCGTCCCGGTCAATGGCTCGGCAGTCTGTATGGCGATTTCGTCAAAGGACGGCTGCAAGGGCAGTTCGATCCGGAGATCGAAGCGGCGATTGCCCTGCATCGTCAGATCGATGTGTTCACCGATCGCCACCCGTTGGTGGACGCTTCATTGGCGCGTTTTTCCACGACCCGTCGCCGTTACGCCGGCATCGTCCTCGACGTGTTTTTCGACCATTGCCTGGCCCGGGACTGGGCGCTCTACGCCGACCGACCGCTGGCGCAATTCACCACTGACGTATACCGAGTGCTGTCCAGCGAGCGGCAATTGCCCGAGCGCCTGGCGAAGATCGCCCCGCACATGGTGGCCAATGACTGGTTGGGTTCGTATCAGGAATTTGAAGTGCTGGAGCAGGTGCTGCGCGGGATTTCCCGGCGCCTGAGCAAACCTGAAGAACTGGCGGGGGCGATGCAGGAATTGCGGCGTTTGTACGAACCGCTCAGTGACGACTTTCGCTTGTTCTACCCACAGCTGCAGGACTTTGCAGGCCGGCAGCTGTAGGCAGATGTTGACGATCAGGCAGCGATCAGCTCGCCTGCACGACGCGGTTCGGCCGGTTTGGCCACCTCGCCGAACAACGCTTTCTGCACCGCTTGCTGGGCTTCGTACGCCAGCGCCGCGCGTTCCCGGCCCTGGCAGGCAATCGGTTTGAGCAGGTGAACTTCCACATCGCCGCAATCGTTGCTGAACAGGCGCATCAGGTGTGACAGCAGATCGTCGTCGCCAATGAACGGTGCCAGCGAATCAATCTCGCCATTGCGCAGATAACGGATCGCCACCGGTTGCAGCTTCACTTCCGAATCAATCGCCGCCGACAGCAGACGACCATGAAAGGTACGCAGCGAACGGCCATCCGTGGTGGTGCCTTCCGGGAACATCAGCAGCGGATGATCGGTTTGCAGGTGACGGGTCATCTGCTTGCGGATCAACTGGCTGTCGCCCGAACCGCGACGGATGAACAGGCTGCCGGCCTTCGCCGCCAGCCAACCGGCCACCGGCCAGGTGCGCACTTCGGCCTTGGACAGAAACGACAGCGGCGTGAGCATCCCGAGCAGCGGAATGTCAGTCCACGACACATGGTTGCTGACCCACAGCATCGGCTGCTTCGGCAGCTCGCCGTGGACGGTTACGCGAAAGGGCAGGGCATTGCTCAGGCGCGCCATGAAAAACCGCGACCAGCGCTGCCGGCGTTGCATCGAATGGGCCAGACCCAATCGCTCGAAAACCCCGAAGACACTGGCCATGCTCAAACCCAGCGTCACCACCAGCAGCACCCGCGCGATCCGCGCGTACACCCGCAGCCGGCTCATCACACGGCCGCCTTGAAGTGCTTGGCGTAGCGCGGGCAGAGTTCGTCGCGCTTGAGCAGGATGAACACGTCGGCGACCTGGAAGTCTTCGTCCCAGCACGGCTCGCCGCAGATCTTCGCGCCCAGGCGCATGTAGGCCTTGAGCAGCGGTGGCATTTCGGCAATCACGTTCGACGGAATATCCAGGGTTGGCAGCGGGTTCTTCGGCTCGGCACGCAGGTGTTCGGTGCACAGGTAACGTTCGCGCAGGCGCTGCATGATCGCGTGGGCCTGCACGCCGCCGTCCTGCATCGGGATGCTCGCGCAACCCATCAGATAGCTGTAGCCGCCCTGATTGAGGACTTCGGCCAGTTCGCCCCAGAGCACGGCGATGGTGCCGCCGTTGCGGTAGGCCGGGTCGACGCAGGTGCGACCGATTTCCAGGATCGGGCCTTGCAGACCGGCGAGGCCGTGCAGGCTGAATTCTTCTTCGCTGTAGAACTTGCCCAGGCTGCTGGCGGCGGTGTGATCGAGCAAACGGGTGGTCGCCACCAGGCGGCCGGTGTTCAGGTCACGCACGCCGATGTGGCTGCAGTGAACATCATAGTCATCCATGTCCAGACCCAGTTCCGCGCCTTTCAGCTTGGCGTTGAACTCGCCGCTGAACACGTTGAAACGCAAGGCCTGGGCTTGCTGCAAGGCCTCGGCGCCGATCAGGCGTTCGGCTTGCAGATGGCGTTCATTGCCGGTGTCGCTGATGCGGGCGATCTGAGTCATTTGAATCTCCGTACGGGCCTTTAACCCGTCGTGGGTTACAGCCGATCGACTTTCTTTATGCAGCCGTGTTGTGCAAAGTCAGGCTATGTAGCCCCGGTGTCATCGCCATGAATGTTTGGTGATGCTTATATGACAGCCCACGAGGAGCCTCTGATGACCTGGTCGACCCTGCTTGAATGTCGCGAACGCCTGCCCGCCGTTGCCGATCTGGCGGAGGGTTTCGCCACGCTGCTGCATCAACTGGGCAGCGTTACGCCGTTCGAACTGGCGGTGGCGGGAGGGCGGCGGATGGCGACGCCGGGGCTGGCGTTTCTGGTGGGCTATCAGGCGGCGTTGCGGATGCTCTGGCCGAGCGCGCCGCCGAGCCTGGGTGCTTTGTGTGCGACCGAACAGCGCAGCCTGCGACCGGCGGACATGCAGACCCGGCTCACGGATCTGCGCCTTAGCGGGCAAAAGGATTTCGTCACCGCCGGCGATGCAGCGGACTGGCTGTTGATCGCCGCCCGCAGTGAGCAACCCGGCGAATCGCCGCGCCTGAGCCTGGCGGTGGTGTACCCCGGCGAGTCCGGCGTGCGCGTGGAAAAGCTCCCGCCGTTGCCGTTGATGCCGGACATCAGCCATGGCCGCTTGTACCTCGACGAGGCTCTGTGTGAGTTGCTCGCCGGGGACGGTTGGGATGCCTACGTCAAACCGTTCCGCAGCCTTGAAGATGTCTATGTGCTCAGCGCAATGACCGCGTGGCTGTACGGCGTCGGTCAGGACAACGGCTGGCCGCAGCCGCTGCAATTGCGCTTGCTGGCGCTGTTGGCCGGTTGCGCGGAAGTCAGTCGTCAGCCGCCGAACAATCCGGCGGGGCATGTGTTGCTCGGTGGCTTGTTTGCGCAGTTCGACGGGCTTAAAGCGGAAGTCGATCAGGCGCTGCTCGAAGGCAATCCGGAATGGGCAGCGATGTGGCAGCGCGATCAGTCGGTCATGCAACTGGCCGCAGGTGCGCGGGCCAAGCGTCTGGCCAAGGCGTTGGCGGCAAGTCAAAACACATCTGTCATGAACGCCGGCTAGTCTTGTCAGGTTCATCCCCAGAGCCCTCACCATGTTCAAAGGCCTGTCCCTGTTTCTGCTGCTGATCAGCTTCACGGTTCAGGCCGAACAATGGCCGGGCGAGCAGTGGCCGAGTGGCCCGAAACTCACCGGCCCGGCCGTCGATGCAATGGAGGCCTACGCCTTCCCGACCCGCGATGACAACACCCGCCAGGGCATCCGCACCGACGCCTTGCTGGTGATCCGCGACGGTCAGCTCATCTACGAACGCTACGCCGCTGCGACCACCGCCGACACGCCGCACCTGACCTGGTCGATCAGCAAAAGCCTGATGGCCACGGTGTTCGGCGTGGCGTACGGCGAAGGCTTGTTCAAGCTCGATGATCCCGTCGCGAAGTTTTACCCGGTGCTGGAAAAACACCCGGCCATCACGATCCAGGATCTGCTGCACTGGGCCTCGGGCATCGACTGGCAGGAAGACTACGAATACGCCCCGCTGAAATCCTCGGTGGTGGCGATGCTCTACACCCGTGGCCACCGCGACATGGCCGCCTTCACCGCCGACCACGACAGCTACGCACCAGCGGGTCAGGCGTTCCGCTATTCCAGCGGCGACAGCAATCTGTTGGCAGCGGCGCTGAAAACCATCGTCGGCCCGCAGCGGTATCCCGACTATCCATGGACGGCACTTTTCGATCCCTTGGGCATCCGCCATGCCACCTGGGAAACCGATGCCACGGGCACCTTCGTCGCGTCTTCATACGCTTACCTGACGGCGCGGGATCTGGCGCGAATCGGCCTGCTGATGGAACGGGACGGACGCTGGAACGACCGGCAGCTGTTGCCCAAGGATTGGGTCGCCTTCAATCGCCAACCCTTCGCCGGCTACAAGGCTAATCAGGACGAAGCCGTGCCTGGCGGCCAGTGGTGGCTCAATCGCCCGGCAGACGGTGCCCCCTCGCCATGGCCCGACGCACCCCCCGACACCTTTGCCGCCCTCGGCCACTGGGGCCAGGCGCTGTACGTGATCCCGAGCGAAAAACTGGTGATCGTGCGCTACGGCGATGACCGCGACGGCAGCTATCGCCACAACGAATTGCTCAAGCGTGTGCTCGGGGCGGTGCGGCCATGAAGTTGTTCAGACGAATCCTGCTGGTGCTGCTGGTCGTGCTGCTGGGCTGGGGCTGGCACGAGCGCGAAAACCTGTGGGCCTTCCCGGACATCATCAGCGCCTACACCGCCAAGGAATATTGTTCGTGCCGCTACGTCATGAACAACGACGCCGAGTATTGCCGTGGCTACGTGAAGCAATGGTTGCCCAGCGAACTGACCGATGACCGAACGCAAAAACTGGTTACCGCCAGCGGCATGGGGCGCAGCAACAGCGCCCGGTGGCAAGGCGAACGCCAAGGCTGTCGCCTGCAACCCTGATCCGGTTCCACCCTGCGGAACCACATTCGATTGTCCTCTCGCGTGTCTCGCGGTTATCTGGCGGTGAGCACGACCTGCCGTTCATGTGTCGTGAAACAACACCGAACAACAAGACCGGGAAACACCCGCGCGAGGAGAACCGTCATGCCCCGACATCAGCACATTCTGGCCTGGCTCAACGACGTGGCTGGCGACCTGCACGCCACCCGCCAGGACATTCACGCCCACCCTGAACTCGGTTTCGAGGAAAGCCGCACCTCGGCGCTGGTCGCCCGGTCGCTCGAAGAGTGGGGCTATGAAGTCCACACTGGCGTCGGCAAGACTGGCGTGGTCGGGGTGCTGCGCAACGGCAGCAGTTCACGCAGGCTCGGGCTGCGGGCCGACATGGATGCGCTGCCGATCATCGAGAACACCGGCGTCGCTTACAGCAGCCGTCATCAGGGCTGCATGCACGCCTGCGGCCACGACGGGCACACCGCGATGCTGCTCGGCGCGGCGCGTTATCTGGCGGCGACCCGTCAGTTCGACGGCACCCTGACGCTGATTTTCCAGCCCGCCGAAGAGGGGCAGGGCGGGGCCGAAGCGATGCTCGCCGATGGCCTGCTCGAACGCTTCCCGTGCGATGCGCTGTTCGGCATGCACAACATGCCGGGCCTGCCGGCGGGGCACCTGGGCTTTCGCGAAGGGCCGATGATGGCTTCGCAGGATCTGCTCACGGTGACCATCGAAGGCGTCGGCGGCCACGGATCGATGCCGCATCTGGCGGTGGATCCGCTGGTGGCGGCAGCGAGTGTGGTGATGGCTTTGCAAACCGTGGTCGCGCGCAACATCGATGCGCAGCAGGCGGCGGTGGTGACGGTCGGCGCATTGCAGGCTGGCGAAGCGGCAAACGTGATTCCGCAACAGGCGATCCTGCGCCTGAGCCTGCGGGCGCTGAACGCTGAAGTTCGCGTACAGACACTGGACCGCGTGCGCTCGATCATCGAAGCCCAGGCCGAAAGCTTCGGCTGCACCTCGACCCTCGAACACCGTCCGGCCTATCCGGTGCTGGTCAACCACGCCGCCGAAACCGAGTTCGCCCGTCAGGTCGGCGTCGAACTGGTCGGCGCCGATGCCGTGGATGGCAACACACCAAAACTGATGGGTAGCGAGGACTTCGCCTGGATGCTCCAGCGCTGCCCCGGCGCCTACCTGTTCATCGGCAACGGCGTGGCGCGGCCGATGGTGCATAACCCGGCCTACGACTTCAACGACGACATTCTGCTGACCGGCGCGGCGTATTGGGGCGCGCTCACCGAGAGCTGGCTCAAGCCGGCCTGATTTCTTCACTTTTTGCTGCCGCTGAAGCGCAGGTGCGCACGTGCCTGCGTGGTCAACCCACAGCTTCTGGAGAATCCCCATGCAGATTTCGAACGCAGGCGTTTCGCGCACCCGGCAAGTGGTCGCCGCCGTCATCGGCAACGCCCTGGAATGGTACGACTTCATCGTTTACGGCTTTCTGGCGAGCATCATCGCCCGGCAGTTTTTCCCGTCCGACGACGACTACGCCTCGCTGCTGATGGCGCTGGCGACTTTCGGCGTCGGCTTTTTCATGCGCCCGGTGGGCGGCATCCTGCTGGGCATCTATTCCGACCGTAAAGGGCGCAAGGCTGCGATGCAGATGATCATCCGCCTGATGACCGTGTCCATCGCCCTGATCGCGTTCGCGCCGAATTACGCCGCCATCGGCATGGGTGCGCCGTTGCTGATTGTGGTGGCGCGGATGCTTCAGGGCTTTGCCACGGGCGGTGAATACGCCAGCGCCACGGCGTTTCTGGTGGAGAGTGCGCCGGCCCATCGCAAGGGTTTGTATGGCTCGTGGCAACTGGTCGGGCAATGCCTGGCGGTGTTCAGCGGTGCGGCGATGGTGGCGCTGGTCACGCACCTGTTTTCCCCCGAAGCGCTGGACAGTTGGGGTTGGCGGATTCCATTCGTGCTCGGTCTGCTGATCGGCCCGGTGGGGTTGTGGATTCGCAAACACATGGAAGAACCGGAAGAGTTTCTCGAGGCGCGCAAGAAGGCCAAAGGCGCCGCACCGGGCTTGTGGCAGGTGCTGCGTGAGCATCGCCGCAGCCTGCTGGTATCGATGGGCCTGGCCTGCGGCGCTACGGTGTCGTTCTACGTGGTGCTGGTGAACATGCCGACTTTCGCCCACAAGAACCTCGGCCTGCCGCTGGATCAGGTGCTGCTGGTGCAGATGCTCGCGGTGGGGCTGATGACCGTGGTGATTCCGCTGTCCGGTGCCCTGTCCGATCGCCTCGGTCGGCGGCCGGTGCTGATGGCCTTCACCCTGGCATTTTTCGTCATGGTCTATCCGCTCTATGTGTGGGTCGCGGCGGCGCCTTCGATCGAGCGCTTGCTGGTGATGCAACTGCTGCTGTGCACGGCGATTGGCGGGTTCTTCGGCCCGGCCCCGACGGCGCTGGCCGAGCAGTTCCCGATTGAAGTGCGCTCCACTGGCGTGTCGGTGGCCTACAACGTAGCGGTGATGGTGTTCGGTGGTTTCGCGCCGCTGATCGTCACCTGGCTGAGCAAAGTTCTGAACACCCCGGTGGCGCCGTCGTTCTATGTCTTGTTCGCTTGCCTGCTGACCCTGCTCGGTACTTACTGTTTGCAAGAGGCCCCGCGTGCGAAGAAATCCGTTGCGCTCAACCTGGGAGTGAAACCGTGAGTCCGTTAGCCATTGATCCGATTGTCGTCCTCGATGCCGATGCGCTGTCCCGGGCGATCCATGCCCGCAAGGTGTCGTGCCGCGAAGTGATGCAGGCCTACCTGACGCACATCGAACGCTTCAATCCGGCGGTCAACGCGCTGGTCTCGCTGCGTCCGCAGGACGTGCTGTTGCGCGAAGCCGATGAATGCGACCGGCAACTGGATCGCGGCGAGTCCCGGGGCTGGATGCACGGCATGCCCCAGGCGATCAAGGACCTGGCGGCCACCGCCGGGTTGCGCACCACCCTGGGCTCGCCGCTGTTTGCCGAGCAAGTGCCGCAGCACGACGCGATCAGCGTGGCGCGGGTGCGGGATTGCGGGGCGATCATCATCGGCAAGAGCAACGTCCCGGAGTTCGGCCTCGGTTCGCAGACCTACAACAGCGTGTTCGGCACCACCACCAACGCCTACGATCCGAACCTGATCGCCGGCGGCAGCAGCGGCGGGGCGGCGGTGGCACTGGCCCTGCGCCTGCTGCCGGTGGCCGATGGCAGCGACATGATGGGCTCACTGCGCAACCCGGCGGCGTTCAACAACGTGTTCGGTTTCCGCCCGTCCCAGGGCCGCGTGCCCCATGGGCCGGCGCCGGAAGTGTTCGTCCAGCAACTGGCCACCGAAGGGCCGATGGGGCGCACGGTCACCGACGTCGCGCGATTGCTCTCGACCCAGGCCGGTTACGATCCGCGCGTACCGCTGTCGCTGGCCGATGAGCCTCGGGATTTCGGGCTGGACCTGCAACAGGACTTCACCGACATGCGCCTCGGCTGGCTCGGTGATTACAACGGCTATCTGCCGATGGACGATGGCGTGTTGAGCCTGTGCGAATCGGCGCTGACGGATTTCAGTGCGTTGGGCTGTCAGGTCGAGGCTTGTCAGCCGGAGTTTTCCATGGAGCGCTTGTGGCAGACCTGGCTCACGCACCGCCATTTCCTGGTGCAGGGCAGCCTCGGCGCGGCGTATGCCGACCCGCAAAAACGGGCGCTGCTCAAACCCGAAGCGCAGTGGGAAATCGAGGGTGGTTTGCGTCTGACCGCTGCCGAGGTCTATCAGGCATCGGTCGCGCGCAGCGAGTGGTATCGCGCGGTGAGCGAGTTGTTCGAGCGTTACGATTTCCTGCTGCTGCCCACCGCCCAGGTGTTCCCTTTTGATGCACAGCAACCGTGGCCGCGAGTCGTCGGCGGGCAGACCATGGACACCTATCATCGCTGGATGGAAGTGGTGATCGGCCCGACACTGGCGGGGTTGCCGAGCATCAGCGTGCCGGTGGGTTTCAACCCGGCCGGGTTGCCGATGGGCCTGCAAATCATCGGCCCTGCCCAGGCGGATCGGGCGGTGCTGCAACTGGCCTATGCTCATGAGCAACTGACGCGCTGGGTCGAGCGGCGACCGCCGGCATGCCTGCAATCGGCCTGAGCGGCCCGCATCTTGCTGCACGAAGTGATCTTTCACCCGCATCCACGGAGGTCGAACACATGGGCAGCAAGGCAGACACCGGCAGCGTGCGCTCGGTCGAACGGGCGCTGGCCATCGTCGAGTTGCTCGGCGAGCATCAGGCGTTGGGACTCGAAGAGTTGCACTACCTGACCACCCTGCCCAAAGCCACAGTGTCGCGGATGCTCGCCACCTTGCAGGAGCAGGGCTGGATCTATCGTGGCCTCAGCGACCGTCGCTACCGGTTGTGCGCCAAGCGGCTGTTCGGTGATCGTCAGCAACGCTTCAAGCGCCATCTGGTGGAAAGCGCCGCGCCGATGCTGCTCGAACTCAGCGAGCGCACCGGGCTGGTGGCGGATCTGTCGTGCTTCGACGGCGAGCGGGTTGAAGTGATGGAAAGCGCGATCCCGCAAGTGCTGCGCAAACGCTATCCGAACAACTGTCAGATCGTCGGTCATCACGCGAGCCTGTTTCATTCGGCGATGGGCCGGGCCTGTCTGGGAGAGCTCGACAGCCAGGACGTGCGGCGCCTGGCCGAGCGCGAACAGTTGGCGGATGACGGGGCATTGCAGGCCACCGAGCAAGCCCTGCATCAGGGCTTCGGTCAGCGCACCGAAGGTTATTGGGAATACCCGGTGCGCCTGCCGTTCCTGATTCGCGCGGTGGCGTTGCCGATTCGTGCGCAGGGGCAACTGGTCGGCAGCATGGCGCTGCATTGGCCGATGGATCAGGCGCCGGTGGAGCGGGTGCTGAGCCTGCACCTCAACAGCCTCGCGGCGACTATTGGCCAGGTGCAGCAGGCGTTGGTCTGAGCCTTTGCACAGACTGACAGTTTGCAATAGCGCCACGGCCAGTTAAGGTTCGTGCAGGTTTATCGGCCCCACGAGTCTTCAATGTTCAACCGTTCTCTGTGCAACGCCTTCGCCGGCCTGCTGCTGGGCGCCGCTGCGCTGCCGGCCCAGGCCAACTGGTATCTGGACGGCGAGTCGTCGCGGCTGTCATTCGTCAGCACGAAAAACGCCAACGTGTCCGAAGTGCAGCGCTTTCTGGTGCTGCACGGCAAGGTCGATCCCGATGGCCGCGCCGAAGTCGAGGTCGAGCTGGACTCGATCAACAGCGGCATCCCGCTGCGCGACGAACGCATGCGCAAGGAACTGTTCCAGATCGAGCAATTTCCCGAGGCGACCATCACCACGCAAATCGACCTGCGCCCGATCAACGATCTGGCCCCCGGCGCGCAACTTGAGTTGCGCCTGCCGCTGACCGTCAACCTGCACGGCAAACAGCACGAATACCCCGCTGAACTGCTCGCCACTCGGCTTGATGACCGACGCTTTCAAGTGGTGACGCTGGAGCCGCTGGTGATCAGCGCCGAGGATTTCGATCTGCTGCCAGGGCTGGAAAGCTTGCGCAAAATGGCCGGCCTGTCGGCCATCAGTCTATCGGTGCCGGTGGGTGCGGTGCTGATCTTCACGGCGCGCTGACATGCGCGGCGCAGTGTTCCCGTGGCGTGACGGCAACCGCTTCGAACTGTTGATCGACGGCCCGCAATTCTTCCCGCGCATGCTTGAGGAAATCGCCCGCGCCCGTGAGCAGATTGAACTGGAGCTGTATCTGGTAGAGGCCGGCGCCTGTGCCGAAACCGTGGTTCAGGCGTTGGTGCTGGCAGCCGAGCGGGGCGTGCGGGTGCGTTGCCTGTTCGATGATTACGGCAGTCTCGCGTTCACCCTCACGCTACGTCGGCGGCTGACCGGTGCCGGGGTCGAGCTGCGTTTTTACAATCGGCTGAACTGGCGGCGCTGGGTCGGCAATTTCTATCGCGATCATCGCAAGCTGTTGCTGGTCGATCAGCGTCTGGCGGTGGTCGGCGGTACCGGGGTGACCGACGAATTCTGGACCCCGGGCCACGACACCAGCGAATGGCACGAAGTGATGGTGCAGATCACAGGCCCCTTGGTGCTCGACTGGCAATTGCTGTTCGACCGCCAATGGATCGCCAACCGCCATCGCCGGGCCTGGAAGCCTCACGCGAATTTCGGCCTGCCGCGTTTGCCGCGTGTGCCCGACACCGGTGAGGGCATGGGCCGTGTGGCCTACGCCGACGCCCGCCAGCATCGCGACATTCTGCAATCACTGTTCCGCGCACTGAACAGCGGCCAGAAGCGCATCTGGCTGGCGACGCCGTACTTCCTGCCGACCTGGAAAATCCGCCGCTCCCTGCGCAAAGCCGCCGCCCGTGGCCTCGATGTGCGCCTGCTGCTGACCGGGCCGCGTACCGATCATCCCTCGGTGCGTTACGCCGGGCATCGCTATTACCCGCGCCTGCTCAAGGCCGGGGTGAAGATCTTCGAATATCAGCCGTGTTTCCTGCACCTGAAAATGGTGCTGGTGGACGATTGGGTGAGCATCGGCTCATGCAATTTCGACCATTGGAATTTGCGCTTCAACCTTGAGGCGAATCTGGAGGCGCTGGATCCGTCACTGACAGCAGCGGTGGTGGCGAGTTTCGAGAAGGACTTCGGCCTGAGTCAGCAGGTGAGTCTGGAGGAATGGCAGCGCCGGCCGTTGTGGCGGCGAGTGAAACAGCGGATCTGGGGATGGGTGGATCGGGTGGTGGTCAACCTGCTGGATAGACGCGGCTAGTCGCCAACCCCCGATTGATCGTTCCCACGCTCTGCGTGGGAATGCCTCAATGGACGCTCTGCGTCCGCTTTGGGACGCGGAGCGTCCCGGGCTGCATTCCCACGCGGAGCGTGGGAACGATCGGTTAGCTTTAACAGTTACAGCAATTCAAAGCTCTGCTGCGTCACGTCCTGGGAATCCAGGCCGATCTGCACGTTGAACTTGCCAGGCTCTGCCGCGTACTTGAGCTGGGCGTTGTAGAACTTCAGGTCATCTTCGGTGATGGTGAAGTGCACGACTTTCTGTTCGCCGGCCTTGAGCATGATCTTCTGGAAGTTCTTCAGCTCCTTGACCGGACGGATCATCGAACCGGTGACGTCCTGGATGTACAGCTGCACCACGGTTTCGCCGTCACGCTTGCCGGTGTTTTTCACCGTGACACTGGCGTCGAGCTTGCCGGTGGTGTTCAGGGTGGTCGACGACAGCGCCATGTCGCTCAGGCTGAAATCGGTGTAGCTCAGGCCGTAACCGAACGGGAACAGGGGCCCGGTGGTGTCATCGAAATACTGCGAGGTGTAGTTGCCCGGTTTGCCCGGCGTGAATGGCCGGCCAATGCTCAGGTGGTTGTAGTAAGTCGGGATCTGACCCACGGAACGCGGGAAGGTCACCGGCAGTTTGCCCGACGGGTTGTAGTCGCCGAACAGCACGTCGGCGATGGCGTTGCCGCCCTCGGTGCCGCTGAACCAGGTTTCCAGAATCGCGTCAGCCTGTTCCTTTTCCTGAAGGATCGTCAGCGGACGGCCGTTCATCAGCACCAGCACCAACGGCTTGCCGGTGGCTTTCAGGGCGCGGATCAGCTCACGCTGGTTTTCCGGGATGTTCAGGTCGGTACGGCTCGACGATTCGTGGGACATGCCACGGGATTCGCCCACGGCTGCAACGATTACGTCAGCGTCCTTGGCGGCTTTCACCGCTTCGTCGATCAGCACGTTGGCCGGGCGCGGGTCATCGACCACTTCCGGCGCATCGAAGTTGAGGAAGTTCAGGTAGTCGAGGACCTTCTTGTCGCTGGTGATGTTGGCGCCACGGGCGTAGATCAGGTTCGACTTGTCGCCGATCACGCTGCTCATGCCGTCGAACAGGGTGACCGATTGCGCCGGACGGCCAGCAGCGGCCCAGCTACCCATCATGTCGATCGGGGCCTTGGCCAGCGGACCGACCAGCGCGACTTTGGCGGTTTTCTTCAGCGGCAGGGTTTCGTTCTGGTTCTTCAGCAGCACCAGGCTGCGACGGGCGACGTCACGGGCGTCGGCGCGGTGCAGGCGGCTGTCGGCGTAGGTGTCGGCCGGATCGTCTTCGGCCTTGCCGATGCGCAGGTACGGGTCCTTGAACAGGCCCATGTCGTACTTGGCCCCGAGCACTTCACGCACGGCGTTGTCGATGTCTTTCTGTTCGATCTCGCCGGACTTGAGCAGCCCCGGCAGTTCTTTGCCGTACAGGGTGTCGTTCATGCTCATGTCGATGCCGGCCTTGATCGCCAGCTTCGCCGCTTCACGACCGTCGGCTGCCACGCCGTGCTTGATCAGCTCGAAGATCGCGCCGTGGTCGCTGACCGCCAGGCCCTTGAAGCCCCATTCCTTGCGCAACAGGTCGTTCATCAGCCAGGTGTTGGCGGTGGCCGGGATACCGTTGATCGAGTTCAGCGCGACCATCACGCCACCGGCGCCGGCATCAATCGCAGCGCGGTACGGTGGCAGATAGTCCTGGTACATCTTCACCGGGCTCATGTCGACGGTGTTGTAGTCGCGACCACCCTCGACCGCGCCGTACAGGGCGAAGTGTTTGACGCTGGCCATGATGCTGTCGGCCGCGCTCGGCGTGTCGCCCTGATAGGCCTTGACCATGACTTTGGCGATGCGCGAGGTCAGGTAGGTGTCTTCACCGAAACCTTCGGAGCTGCGGCCCCAGCGCGGGTCGCGGGAAATATCGACCATCGGCGCGAAGGTGATGTCGAGGCTGTCGGCTGCGGCCTCTTTGGCGGCAACGCGCCCGGACTGGCCGATGGCGTCCATGTCCCAGCTCGATGCGAGGGCCAATGGAATCGGGAAAATCGTACGGTGGCCGTGGATCACGTCGTACGCGAAAAACATCGGGATCTTCAGGCGGCTGCGCATGGCAGCGTCCTGCATCGGCCGGTTTTCCGGGCGGGTGATCGAGTTGAAGGTGCCACCGATGTTGCCGGCGGCGATCTCTTTGCGGATCAGTTCGCGAGGCATCTCCGGGCCGATGCTGATCAGGCGCAACTGGCCGATCTTCTCGTCGAGGGTCATTTGTTTCATCAGGTTACTGATGAACGCATCCTTGTTTTCCAGGGGTACCGGGGTCGTGGCGGCCAGTACTTGATGACTGGCCAGGCTGACGAACAGGCCCAGCAAACACAGCTTCTTCATGAATAGTTTTCTCAAGGGCCTAAACGGCGTTGCAATGCCGGCCAGCCAAAATTTAGGGAGCGACTATTGTTGTTCGGGTGCTGATTCAGAAAACGACAGCCGAATGTACATCGTCAGTTTCGACGACGTGATCGCGCAGGGCCTCTTTTTAGCCCATCGGCCCGCCGCAATCCAGTGGCGCGGGCGATTATGCCCCAACCGCCGGCTGAGAATGTTTCGCGATTCATTTTTCATGAAATGTGCAAGGGAGCACCCGTCCGATGAATGTCAGTCCTGTCTACCGCTCGCGTTTGCAGGTCGCCACCTTGCTGGTGCTGGCCACGCTGTTGACCGCCTGCGGTATCAACAACATCCCCACCCTCGACGAACAGGCCAAGGCGGCCTGGGGCCAGGTGCAGAACCAGTATCAGCGCCGCGCCGACCTGATCCCCAATCTGGTGGAAACCGTGAAGGGTTATGCCAAGCACGAGGAGGAAACCCTGACGGCGGTGGTCGAGGCCCGGGCCAAGGCGACGTCGATCCAGGTCGATGCCAGCACCCTCGACAACCCGGAAAAGCTCAAGCAGTTCCAGCAGGCCCAGGATCAACTGACCGGTGCCTTGAGCCGATTGATGGTGGTGTCCGAACGTTATCCGGACCTGAAGGCCAACCAGAACTTCCTCGCCCTGCAATCGCAACTTGAGGGCACGGAAAACCGCATCGCCGTGGCCCGCCGGGATTTCATTCTGGCGGTGCAGAAATACAACACCGAGATCCGCACCTTTCCCGGTCGCCTGTGGCACAGCGTGATGTACAGCGATCTGCCGATCCGCGAGACCTTCGAAGCCACCAGCCCCGGCGCGGACAAGGCCCCGGAAGTGAAGTTCTGAGCCGGGGATGCCCATGCGCGTGTTGAAGATGGGCCTGGTGCTGATGCTGTGGCTGTTCGCCGTCAGCGCCCGGGCCGAGTTGACCTTTCCGGCGCTGACCGGGCGGGTGGTGGACGACGCGCAGATGATCGAGCCGTCGGTGCGCGCGCAACTGAACCAGCAGTTGCAGGCCCACGAACAGGCGACTGGCGAGCAGTTGGTGGTCGTGACGTTGCCGAACCTGCAAGGCACTACCATCGAGGACTACGGCGTTGAACTGGGCCGGCACTGGGGCATCGGCCAGAAGGACAAAAACAACGGCGCACTGTTGATCGTCGCCCGGGACGAGCGCAAATTGCGCATCGAAGTCGGCTACGGGCTGGAGGATCGCCTGACCGATGCCCAGAGTTCGGTGATCATTCATCAGGTGATCACGCCGTCGTTCAAGGCCGGCAATTTCAGCAAGGGCATCAGCGACGGTGTGGCGGCGATGCTGGTGGTGCTGGGCGGCAATCCACTGGACGAACCTTCCACGGTGTATGAATCGGCCGGCGATCCGTCGGACGATTTCGTCTCGCGGCACCCGGCGTTGTTCGTATTTCTGGTGATGTTGTTCATCCTGACTGTTTTTATCTGCCAGATGCTCGGTATCCTTCCCGCCGGCCGGGGCGGCTCCGGAGGAGGGGGTGGCTTTGGTGGCGGTGGTTTTGGC
>NZ_JBYTBO010000007.1:152945-270623 GCF_058789255.1 Pseudomonas sp. FW215-R2 | reverse complement strand
CGGTGGCGGTGGCGGCAATGGCGGTAGCCACGGTGGCAGCGGCAGTGGCGGCAACAGTGGCAGCGGCGGCGGTGGAAACAGTGGCCACAGCGGCAGCGACCATGGTTCGGGCCATTCCGGCGACAGCGCCTCTTCAGGACGCAACGGCACCCACGCCGAGGCAGGGGACGATCACGGCGTTCATCGGGCCGGAGAAATCGGCGATGACCATGGGGTTCATCGTGCAGGCGAAATCGGTGATGACCACGGCGTACACCGCGCGGGCGAAATCGGTGACGACCATGGCGTACATGCCGCAGGCGAACCCGGCGATGATCGCGGGGTTCACGTTGGCGGCGAGCCAGGCGATGACAAGCGCGCCAACTGAGCAACGCTGAAGATTGTGCGAGCGGCTGGGGCTACAACACCCCCTGACGCTGATCCAGCCGCTCGCGCAAAAACTCGATCAACGCCTGCACCGGCCGCGATGCCTGACGATGCTGCGGATACACCGCCGACAGGATCAACGGCTCCGGACGCAAATCATCCAGCACCGGCACCAGGCGCCCATCCTTCAGCGCGGCCCCGACAATGAACGTCGGCAAGTAGGTAATCCCCATCCCCGCCACCGCTGCATCCCGCAGCAACTCGCCGTTGTTGACCCGCATCCGCCCGGTGACATTCACCAGCTGCGGCTTGCCCTGTCCCGCATTGAACCGCCACTGCACCGAACGCCCGTGGCCGTAAGGCAGGCAGTCATGACTGAGCAAGTCTTCCGGTTTGACCGGTGTGCCGCGCTCGGCCAGATACGCAGGGCTGGCGCAGTACACCCGCTCGATGGCGGCGATGCGTCGGGCGATCAGGGTCGAGTCTTCCAGCACGCCGATGCGCAACGCCAGGTCGTAGCCCTCGCCGAGCAAGTCCACCGGCCGGTCACTCAGATCGACCTCCACCGTCACCTCGCGATAACGCTGCAAGAACAGCGGCAGCAGACACCCCAGATGCGCCACCGCAAACGACAGCGGCGCGCTGACACGAATCGTCCCGCGCGGTTCGGCGGTCTGCCCGGCGATGCCCTGCTCCACCTGTTCGACTTCGCTTAACAGCCGCAGCGCCGATTCGTAATAGCTCTGGCCCAGCGGCGTCACATCCAGGCGCCGGGTCGAGCGGTTGAGCAGACGCACGCCGAGGCGCTCCTCCAGTTGCATCAACCGACGGCTGACGAACTGCTTGGACAGGCCCAACTGATCGGCCGCCGCCGTGAAGCTGCCGGAGTCCATCACCTGGCAAAAAATACGCATGTCTTCGAACGGGTTCATTGTCACTCTCTGGTTGACAGTTAAACGCTTTATAGCCGCTTTTTCACTTTCCGGCACCTCATTAATCTGTGCTCACGGTGTTGCTGAGGCCTGAAGCCCAGCGCCACAGCAGCCCGATCCCAAGGCATACAAAAACTCGAACGACTTAAAAAGGATTTGCAAATGAACATCAAGAAAACCCTCGCCGCTTCCCTCCTCGCCCTGTCCATCGGCAACGCGTTCGCCGCCGAAGGCACTGGCGTCGAACACACCACCCAGGCCTTCCTCGACGCCCTCGCCGCAGGCGGTGGCAAACCGCTTGAGCAACTGAGCCCGAAAGACGCCCGTGCGGTGCTGACCGGCGCCCAGGCTTCGGTGAAGGTTGACCTGTCGGGCGTTGAAGTCAGCGACAAGGCAATCAAGGTCGATGGCCAGACGATCAACCTGAAAGTGGTGCGCCCGGCCAAGGTCAAGGGCGAACTGCCGGTGTTCATGTTCTTCCACGGTGGCGGCTGGGTGCTGGGCGACTTCCCGACGCACCAACGGCTGATTCGTGATCTGGTGGTGGGCTCTGGCGCGGTTGCGGTGTACGTCGATTACACGCCGTCGCCGGAAGCGCAGTACCCGACCGCGATCAATCAGGCCTACGCCGCAACGAAATGGGTGGCCGAGCACGGCAAGGACATCGGTGTCGACGGCAAGCGTCTGGCGGTGGCCGGCAACAGCGTCGGCGGCAACATGGCGGCGGTCGTGGCGCTGATGGCCAAGGAACAGAAAACCCCGGCCCTGCGCTTCCAGTTGCTGATGTGGCCGGTGACCAACGCCGGGTTCGATAACGGCTCGTACCAGCAGTTCGCCGAGGGCCACTTCCTGACCAAGGGCATGATGCAGTGGTTCTGGGACAACTACACCACCAACCCGGCCGAGCGTGCGCAGATCCATGCCTCGCCGCTCAATGCCAGCAGCGAACAGCTCAAGGGCCTGCCCGCCGCGCTGGTGCAGACCGCCGAGTTCGACGTGCTGCGTGACGAAGGCGAAGGCTACGCCCGCCACCTGGACGCCGCCGGTGTGCCGGTGACCTCGGTGCGCTACAACGGGATGATTCATGACTTCGGCCTGCTCAATCCGCTGAACGGGATACCTGAAGTGAAGGCCGCCGTGCGCCAGGCCGCGGCGGAACTCAAGACCCATCTGAACTGAGTCCAGCCACTCGCCACACCTTCGGGTGTGGCGTTTTCTTTTGTGCCCGCCGGAGTTCACCTCATGAGCGTTTTTTCTGCCCACCTGCTGTCCTGGAGTGCCCTGCTGCTGGTGCTCGACGCCCTGCTCTGGCACCTCGCGCCGTTCAAGCATCGCGCGCAACGGGTCGGTGTGCGGCTGGTACTGTTTCTGGCCTTCAGCGCGCTGATCATCAATGCCGGCGTCAGCCCGTTGCAGGCGCCAGTCTTTGCCGATGATCAGGTAGCGCAACTGGGCGCGACGGCGCTGGGGATTTTCTGGTGGCTGTACGCCGCACGAGCACTGACCGAAGTGATCGGCCTGATTCTGATGCGCCGCATCGGTCACAGCGGCCGGTTGTTGCAGGACGTGATCGGTGCGCTGGTGTTTCTGGTGGCCATCGTCGCGGCCGCCGGTTATGTGCTGGAGCTGCCGGTGAAAGGCCTGCTCGCCACTTCCGGGGTGTTCGCCATCGTGGTCGGTCTGGCGCTGCAAAGCACCTTGAGCGACGTGTTCTCGGGCATCGTGCTCAACACCACCAAGCCGTATCAGGTGGATGATTTCGTGGTGATCGACGGCGTCGAAGGCAAAGTGCTCGATATCGACTGGCGCGCCACGCACCTGCTGACCAGCGCCGGCACCCTGGCCGTGGTGCCGAACTCGGTGGCGGCCAAGTCCAGGATCGTCAACCTCAGCCGTCCGAACAACCTGCACGGCGTGTCGATCAGCATCAAAGTGCCGAACCACATTCGCCCGCGCCGGGTACTCGACGCTCTCGACCGCACGCTGCAAGGCAGCAGCAGTCTGTTGCTGACGCCCGCGCCGAAAGCGGTGCTGAAAGAGGCCGGCGAAGATATGTCGGAATACGTGGCCAGCGGTTTTATCGCCGAGCTGGGCAAAAAGGCTGAAGTCCGCAATCAACTGTTCGACCTCGCCCATCGTCATCTCGAAGCGGCCGGTATTTCGCGGCACCCGGACGGCGTGATCGAACCTTCGACCCGCGCCCGCGCCTTGCTCGATGAAGTGAAAATCTTCCGCTCGCTCAGCCATGAAGAACGCGATCGCCTCGCCGAATCGATGGTCGCGCAGCAGTACAGCGCCGGGCAGGTTGTGCTGGATCTGAATGAAGTGCCGGACAGCCTGTTCGTGATTGCCACCGGCGTGGTCAGCGCCAGCGTGCCGGACGGTAATGGGTTCACCGAGGCCGGGCGCATGGGGCCGAGTGAGGTCATGGGTGAACAGAGCATTCTGGCCGATACGCCTTCGCAGGCAACGTTTACGGCGTTGACGTCTTCGATCATTTATCGGCTCGACAAGAACCTGACCCGCCAGTGCATGGAACAGCGCGGCGAAGTCGGCCAGGCATTGAACAAGTTGCAGGCGGTACGGCAGCAGAACAGTCGGCTGGCGTTGATGGCCCAGCCTTTGCCGGTTCGCAAGGGTGGGTTTCTGGGGTGGCTGCAAAAGCGATAATTCACCGGACTTTAAATCTTCTTCACTTTCGAAATCCAACCCCCTCACCCCAGCCCTCTCCCCCAGGGGGGCGAGGGTGAAAGGGAGCAGATTGGGGACCTTTCAAAATCTGTGTTCGACTCAAAACCTCCAGGTCACTGTATCTCTCCCAAACACCTCGGTCGGCTCCCTCTCCCTCCGGGAGAGGGCTGGGGTGAGGGCTAGTTTTCGAAGTGAAATACACACTCATCAACACCGCAAAAAAATGCCCACTCTTCAGCAGGCATTTTTCTTCAACCCATTACTTGGCAGTGAACTTGGTATAGCTGTTGATCAAATTGCGATAGTTCGGCAAACGATTCGACAGCAGATTCGCCAAACCTTCCATGTCGTTGCGCCAGTCGCCCTGCAGCTCGCAAGCCACGGAGAACCAGTTCAACAGCTGAGCACCGGCCGCCGACATGCGCGCCCACGCTGCTTGCTGCACGGTTTCGTTGAAGGTGCCGGACGAGTCGGTCACCACAAACACTTCAAAACCTTCAGCCAACGCCGACAGGGTCGGGAACGCCACGCAGACGTCAGTCACCACACCGGCGATGATCAGTTGCTTGCGGCCGGTGGCCTTGATGGCCTTGACGAAGTCTTCGTTGTCCCAGGCGTTGATCTGGCCTGGGCGCTGAATGAACGGCGCGTCCGGGAATTGTTCGCGCAGTTCAGGCACGATCGGACCGTTTGGACCTGCGTCGAAACTGGTGGTGAGGATGGTTGGCAGTTTGAAGAACTTGGCGATGTCGCCCAGCGCCAACACGTTGTTCTTGAACTCGTTCGGCGAGAAATCCTGCACCAGCGAGATCAGGCCGGTCTGGTGGTCGACCAGCAGGACCACGGCATCGTCTTTGTTCAGGCGCTTGTAAGGAACGTTGCTCATTTGAAACTCCTCGGGTGGTGGTGAGGTGAAGCGCCGACCCCGGTGGTCGACGCTTTATTGCAAGACTCAGAAAGCGAAGCAGGAGCAGCCGAACGCACCCCAGAAACCGGCGAAATCGCTGACCGGCGCATTCGACATCCGGGCTTTTTCATGGCTGTGGGTATGCACGGCGCACGGGCCGCTGCACTGGTGCACCTGCGCCTGCAACGGCGAATTCGGGCGCCAGTGGCCCGGGACTTTCACCACTGGCGACCAGTCCGGCAGCACCGGCAATGCACGTGGGCCGAGGTCTTCGAAGTCGCCGGCGGAATAAACGATCTTGCCGCCGACCACGGTCAGTACCGACTCGATCCACTTGATCGCCTCTTCCTCGACATGGAAGAAGTCCGCGCTCAGCGCTGCCAGATCCGCCAGTTGACCGACCTTGATCTGGCCCTTGTTGCCCTGCTCGGACGAGAACCAGGCGCTGCCGTGGGTAAACAGTTCCAGCGCGGTGGCGCGCGGCAAACCTTCTTCGTACAGCGCCAGACCACCGACGGTGCGACCGCTGACCATCCAGTACAGCGAAGTCCACGGGTTGTAGCTGGACACCCGCGTGGCATCGGTACCCGCGCCGACCGGTACACCTTCGGCGAGCATGCGTTTGATCGGTGGCGTGGCTTCGGCGGCCTGTTTGCCGTAGCGGTCGACGAAGTATTCGCCCTGGAACGCCATGCGATCCTGGATCGCAATGCCGCCGCCCAGCGCTTTCACTCGCTCGATGTTCTGCGGGGTGATGGTTTCCGCGTGGTCGAAGAACCATGGCAAACCGTTGAACGGAATGTCGCGGTTGACCTTCTCGAACACATCGAGCATGCGGCTGATGGATTCGTTATAGGTGGCGTGCAGACGGAATGGCCAGCGCTGCTCGACCAGGTGGCGCACCACCGGCTCCAGTTCCTGTTCCATGGTCTGCGGCAGGTCCGGGCGCGGTTCGAGGAAGTCTTCGAAGTCAGCCGCCGAGAACACCAGCATTTCCCCGGCGCCGTTGTGGCGCAGGAAGTCGTCGCCCTGATGCAACTTGACGCTGCCGGTCCAGTTCTGGAAATCGGTCAGCTCTTCTTTCGGCTTCTGGGTGAACAGGTTGTAAGCGATGCGCACGGTCAGTTGCTCATCCTTGGCCAACTGTTCGATCACCTGATAGTCGTCCGGGTAGTTCTGGAAACCACCGCCGGCATCAATGGCGCTGGTCAGGCCGAGACGGTTGAGCTCGCGCATGAACTGGCGGGTCGAGTTGACCTGATATTCCAGCGGCAGCTTCGGCCCCTTGGCCAGCGTCGAGTACAGAATCATCGCGTTCGGCCGCGCCACCAGCATGCCGGTCGGGTTGCCGTTGGCATCGCGCACGATCTCGCCGCCCGGCGGGTTCGGTGTGTCGCGGGTGTAACCGGCCACGCGCAACGCAGCGCGGTTGAGCAACGCACGGTCGTACAGGTGCAGGATGAACACCGGGGTATCCGGCGCCGCCTGGTTGATTTCTTCGAGGGTCGGCATGCGTTTTTCGGCGAACTGGAATTCGTTCCAGCCACCGACCACGCGCACCCATTGCGGAGTCGGTGTGCGGTCGGCCTGATCCTTGAGCATGCGCAGCGCATCGGCCAGCGACGGTACACCTTCCCAGCGCAGTTCGAGGTTGTAGTTCAAACCGCCACGAATCAGGTGCAAGTGCGAGTCGTTGAGGCCGGGGATCACGCAGCGGCCCTTGAGATCGACGACCTGGGTGCCGGCGCCACGCAGGGCCATGGCTTGCGCATCATTGCCGACGACGGCGAAGCGGCCGTCCTTGATCGCCACGGCACTGGCGAGGGGTTTTGTGCGGTCTACGGTATGAAATTGGCCATTGAACAGAATCAGATCAGCGTTGGCGTTCATCGCAGTTCCTTCGATATTAGTGAAACGAAGCCCAGACCTGCCGGCTCAGCGCGGCGGGTTGGTGTTGGAATCCAGGTGTTCATGGGGCTGACTGGCTGTCAGCCACGGTGCGAACAGGCGGGTCGCGGCCGGCATGCAGACGTACACCACCGACAGCACGATGGTCAGGGTGATCAGGAACGTGGCGACCACGTAGTTGGACAGGAAGGCATTGAGTTGCAGCAGCGGCCCCCAGATCAGCGGCACCAGCAAGGTGTGCGGCAGAATCACGAACAGCGTCACCACAGCCTGCTTCCAGCGCGGTGGCGGCGAGGCGGCATCGGCCAGTGGCGTGAACCAGAACTCGTTGGCCGCATTGACCTCGGTCTGGTCGCCGTCGGCGAGCATCGGCGCCGCTTCATCAATCAGCTTCTGACGCTGCGGCGAATCGAGCCAGCGCTGCATCGCCTCGGTCGAGCAATAACGCAGCACACAGGTGAACAGCGCGAGACCGCCCTGCTTGCTGCGCATCACGTCCACGCCCAGGTGCCCTTCTTCGCGCCCCGCCACGCTGACGATATTGCGCAGCCAGGCTTCGTACGGTTGTTCGAAACCGGCCTTGACCCGATGCTTGACGATCAACGTCACGGTTTCTTCGGGTCCCGGGGTTTTCAGGGTCTGGGAATCAGGCATAACGGAGCACTCCGGGCAAACGAACATTGAGCGCCAGCCGTCCCGGCCCGGCGATCAGAACAGTGGTGAAGAGGATCAACAGCAACCAGCCGAACTGCCCTTCGGCCACACTCCATTGCGGATGCACGAGCAGCAGCGCCACCAGCAGCACAAACAGAATAGGCAAGCACGCCAGACGCGCCAGCACCCCGGCGACGATCAGTAGCGGACAAAGGACTTCGGCGAAGATCGCCAGAATCAAAGTGAGGTGGGCACCGAGGTGGAACGGGTCTTCGATCAGTTGCAATTGCGCGGTGAAGTCCAGCAGCTTGGGCAAGCCGTGGACGAACAGCAGAAACAACCCACCGGAGACCCGCAGGAACAGCAGGCCGAGGTGTTGCGCCTGGTCATTGCGTTGTACAGCGTTCATGGGCCCACCCTTGATCAATCATTGCAGGCAATGGTGCAACGATTGATCGGGGGGAAATTGGATGGGTGTGCTCTTTTTTTTGAGGGCGCCGTCGATCGTTTCCACGCTCTGCGTGGGGGTGCAGCCCGACGAAGTTTGTGGCCATAACCTTGGTCGAGGTCAGGGTTTCAGAGGCGTCGGCCAGAACTGTCGGGCAGAAGGGTAAGTGCCAAGGCTCCATCTTCCAGAGCATCCGTATTTTCTAAACTTGTCATGCCTGCGGCTGGCTTTGGGAAAAAGCACAAGCCATTGTGCAGTTCGACACTTGCGTTCAACGCCACGATACTTTTTGTGTAAGCGTCATAGGCCTCCGCTTGCGCTACACCTGAAGTCGGTCCCATCCAGGCTCTGTGGCCTGCCGGATTTGCCGGGGTGACGGCCCATGAAAACCATGGGTGTTGGAAACAACGCTCCATGACCACACGCAGGGCTGGAGTCAGAGGCAGGTAATTTCGCCGAGGCAACAATTGCAAATACAAAGGATGAGACCAGACTCCGGTAGGGGAAAACACACCAACTACAAGGTCATAGATATTACTGACCACTACGGTGAACTGAACCGATTTATTTTGCTGATCAGTCACAGTAATCGTGGCAGATCCATTTCCCATCCCGACAAATTTTCCATTCCTGTAAGTGACGACTGCATGATTGGATGATCCAATCACATAGGGTGGTATCCCTCCAGTTGCAATGCGAACTTCTGTGTTGCCAACTGCATCAACTCCATTGAGATTAGGGGCGTACGGGCTTCTTATCATGATGCCCGCCAATCGCATCACACTTGTATCGATGGAGAGTGCCTGCACGATGGTCATTGTTCTTGGCGGAGTTGACTCAGGCCCTGAGTCATATTTGCCTTTGATCGTGTAACTATGAGGCCCCGGTGCCTGAGAACTCGTGTTGTAGGTCCAGTTGCCATACACATCCACGGCGATCGGTCCCGCGACAATAACGCCGTTGTCGTATAGATCAACGGTCGCATTCACCCTCGCTTTGCCACTGAGTGCAAACAGCTTCTCGGAAGTGCTGGTGCCCTCAGGAATCTCCACTCCGTTGAGCAAGCCTTTGATCGAATCGATCGACAGCGTCTCGACCGCACCCACAGTCAGTATCCAAACATCAGTCGCCGGTAAACTGGCATTTTCCCGCAGTTCAAAGCGATGAGGTCCTTGAGCCAGGTTCACCAACTGCTGGATGAACGCACTGCTTTGATTGAACACTCCACTGGCCACGACCACGCCGTTATCCATGATCACAAATGGAACACCCGCCGGACCACTTCCTCCCAACTCGATTCCGGTTGAGGGGGTACTGGTGCCAGGCGGAATCGGGAGTCCGCCGGGATACGTTGTGCAGTAAGTAAAGAATGGATTTTGGGTACTCATGGGACGCTCCTTCGCTGGCTCGGCTTAATTTGCGTGGGCATGTGCCATCGAACGCCAATCGAGAGGAGTGTCGCTACTGTCAACTTTGACAGTAGCGACGAGTGGTCAAGGCAGGTTTTCATCGCATCCAAATTCATTCGCCCACAAAAAACGGCCCTCAGGCCGTTTTATCAGTATCGGAACAGTCAGCTGATTTCGCAGCCTCAAGGATATCGAGCGCGTTGCGTGACTTGGCGGACACACCCTTCAACACCATCAACAAGCATACACGCTCCGCTCGAGCGACCTAACCGTTCAATGGCCGAATACACATTGCCGTGGCTGTAGAAGCGCCCACTTGCGCAAATAACCCCGGCCCTTGATTCCCGCCATGGCTACTTTGCGCGTACCCGGCGATTTCCTGCCCACTGCCTTGTGGCTGACATGACCACCACCCCCAACCCTTTGCCCAACTGATGATATTGCTCACGTTGTAAAACAGCGGGCAGTAACTTTGATAGTTGGGATATTTGAAGACCATGAGGTTCCAGACTGCCAAAGTCAGTGGTGATCCGCCTATCGAGGACATCCAGGCAACTGCCGCTGGTACTGAAACTGCAGCGCCATTGTGGACCAGTTCGAAGACTTGACTGACTTCAACGGGATAGCTGGCCGTAGCGCCTGTCGCGTCCTGGATTTCAATCTTTGTCTCGCCGTTTGCCTTGCCCTCGACCTTGCCTGAACTATCGACCGTCGCAATGGCAGTATTTTTTGAAACAAAGGTGTAAGGCGCAGTGCCATTGCTCGGAACCCGGGTCTGAGTGTTACCGGGAAAATCCCGACCGCTGTCCGCCCATCCGGATCTTGAAAAAACGGCCATACCGTTGAGGATCATGGGCGTGGGATCAATCTCCAGCCTTCCGGTCCTGATCGTATAAACCCTTTCAGGGAACGGTGTGGCTGCACTTTCCTCGCCACTTTTATCCATTGACACCTTGAATGCGAGGGTCAGCCTGGTGCCATTTCCCAAAACTGCCAAATAGCCATTACTGAATGGTTTGATCCAGTAACCCTGACTGATCCACGTCGCATTGGTCTTGTGAGTTCCACCATTCCAGAACGTCAGATTATGCATCGAGCCGTCTGATTTGAAGCCCGAAACACGCAGCCAGACCTGTTGCCCCACTTCAATCCCCAGCCAGTCCCATGCACGCAGGTTTGCGTCTTTCGAGCCCAGTGCAACCAAGTCCAGCACGTTGTTGTTCGTCTCCGCTTCGTCGATTTGTGGCGACTTCAATACACCGTTGACGGTGAACCGCAATTCGGAAGTAGGTAACGCACTGGCGTGCTCGCGCAATTCAAAGTGATGTGGTCCCGAAGCCAGGCTCAAGAACAGCTCGCGAAAAACACCAGAGCCATTAAATCCGCCTCCGCGTACAACGACACCGTTATCGAGTATCTGGTAGGTGCGAAAAGCCGTTCCATCGCTGCTGAACAGTTCAATGTCCGTGAATTGAATGTTATCGCCATCGTTGATGGTGGTTCCGCCGGGAAAACTCGTGGCGCCAAAGCTTGGTGACTGGATGGCCATGGAAAAGGCTCCTTCGTGGGTTCGCGGCAACTGCTTGACCGGTGGATGTGCCATCGAACGCCAATCGAGAGGAGTGTCGCTACTGTCAACTTTGACAGTAGCGACGAATGGTCAATGCGGTGGTTTGCCAAGGTGGCAGGTTTTGACCAGTCACAAAAAACGGCCCGCAGGCCGTTTTATCAATACCGGATCAAGCAGCCGAATCAGCGGCCACTTCCAGGTTATCCAGCGCCCGATTCACGGCCAGTTCCCCCAACATGATCAATTGCGCAATCCCCAACAGCACATGACGATGCGAGCCATCCACCAGCCCGGCGAAGTCGGTGGCCATGATTTTGGCCGAGGTCAATGTTTCGCAGGCGTCGGCCAGTAGTTCTTCGCTGTCGATACCGGGGCGATGAGGTAGCGGGTGTTGGGTTTGAGCAGCGGTTTTCTGGAGAGCAGCGGATTGAGGTAGTGGTCGAGGGCGCGCTCGGCGGCTTCGTGGAATTTCTTGGAGTCGAGGGTTTCGTAGGGCGAGGTTGTGTCGGTTTCAGGCGGGTTTGGCGTGGGTTTGATCATGGTTGCATCTCCAGAGTCATTGAGCTGCCACGATTCGCTGCGATACGAAGGGGTGGCAGCCATACGCGGGTCGCAGACCGGGACTCTAGAACCGGCAGACCCGAAGGTCTCCCACGTACAGCCGCCATAAAACCGGAGGATGTTGTGCGTCCAGAGATCGCGGGCTGCGAGACCCGATCGCTGATTCGTCAGCGACCCGAAAACGATAAGACCCACCCCAAAAGCGCACAAGCCGGCGGATTCTGGCGTACACGTAGGCAAAGGCGCAAGGCGTTGTGGCTTACCGGAAGTAACGCTAAAGACCTTTCAACACCGCACTAAACCGCCGGAATATCCAGCGTCACCGACATGAACTGACTGATCCGCGACCGCAGCCATTTCTCCGCCGGGTCGTTGTCATGCACCCCGCTCCAGGCCATCGACAATTGCGCCGCATCTATCGGAAACGGCGGATCTTCAGCCCGCAACGCACACCCTTCGACCAATGCACACGCCGCGTAATCCGGCACGGTCGCGATCATCTCGGTACCCGCCAGCAGCGCACGCAAACCGCTGAACTGCGGAACCCCAAGCACCACGCGGCGGCTGCGGCCAACCTTGGCCAAATCCACGTCGATGTTGCCACTCAGGTCACCCGAGAACGACACCATCGCATGAGGTCGCTCGCAGTATTCGTCGAGGGTCAGCGGGCCCGGGCGGTTATCGCCGCGCAGAACCTTGCAGGGAATGTCGCGCAGTTTCTTGCGCTTGGCGTTGGCCGGCAGATCGGTGGTGTAGCTCACGCCGACAGAGATTTCCCCGGACGCCAGCAACGTCGGCATCAACAGGTAGTTGGCGCGGCGCACCACGACCACAATCCCCGGCGCCTCTTCCTGCAACTGGCGCAATAGCGGTGGAAACAGACCGAACTCGGCATCATCCGACAGACCGATGCGGAACACGTCGCAACTGGTGGCAGGATCGAATTCCTTGGCCCGACTGACCGCGCCGGAAATCACGTCCATCGCCGGTTGCAACTCTTGAAGAATCGCCAGCGCCCGCGCTGTCGGCTCCATGCCGCGACCGTTGCGCAGCAGCAGCGGATCGTCGAACAGATCGCGCAAGCGGCCCAGCGCTGCGCTCACCGCCGGTTGGCCCATGAACAGCTTTTCGGCGACGCGGGTCAGGTTCTTTTCGAACATCAACGCTTCGAAAATCACCAGCAGGTTCATGTCGACGCGGCGCAGATCGTTTCGGTTCATGGGCGTGTTTTCCTTTTGGGCCAAGCGCAAGTGCTACGCACTTTACTTGATTGGCGACCTTTCGAAATCAGCTTTGGCGGCGGAATTAACAACGTTTAACTCGTCAGCCTTCGCCCCTCGCCAAACAATGAATCCCTCTGCGCAGCGTTGTTTTATTGACCTGAGGGAAAGCGCTGACCGTGCCTTCCCCCCTCGACACGGACATTGGCCATGGCTCACTCACAGCAAACCGTCGCCCTCGCCCCTGCCAGCGAACCCCGCAAAACCAGCACCGGCGGCCTCAGCCCGCAGCGCGAGCGGCTGGTGAAACAACTCATCCTCGAACGCCTGGGTGACAGCCTTGAAGTCACCGAACTGGCGAGCGCCTGCTCATTGTCACGCAGTCACTTTTCCCGGGCGTTCAAGTGCAGCACCGGGCTCTCGCCACAAGACTGGATCCGCACCCAGCGGATCGCCCGGGCCAAGCTGTTGATCCAGCACACCAACCACAGCCTGACGCAGATCAGCCTGGAATGCGGCTTCTGCGATCAAGCGCACTTCTGTCACATCTTCACCCGCAGCGAAGGAATCAATCCGTTTGCCTGGCGGTGTCAGGTCATGAAAAACCGCTGAGGCGGTTTCATTCCCGCGCCATACGCTGAGCCAGTCGTGCTACCCGCTCGCCCAGGTGCGCGGCGGTCAACTGGTCTTCCAGCGGAGGGGCTTGTTCGGGCGGTTGCTCGACCGAGGATTGGGACATGGCGCCGAGGGAGCTGCCGAGGCGATTCAATTGACCATCGAAGGCACCAGCATGTGCACGTGCCGGCAACAGATCGAGCCCGACCCAGATCATCGAATGCTGGGCGGCGAACACCGCCATTTGCAGCAGGGTGTTGAGTTTGTCACCGCACAGGCTGCCGGAGTTGGTGAAGCCCGCCGCGAGTTTGTTGCGCCACGGCCGGGCAAGATAGAACGAGGCCGTGGCCTCCATGAACCGCTTGAACGCCGCCGAAGCGCTGCCCATGTAGGTCGGCGCGCCGAAGATGATGGCGTCGGCGCGGTGCAGGTCATCCCAGTGGGCTTCCACGTCTTCCACCGCCAGCAACAGGCAAGTGCTGCCCAGGTGGCGTTCCACCCCCTGCGCCACAGCCTGGGCCATGACGCGGGTGTGCCCGTAGCCACTGTGATAGACCACAACTACCTTGCTCATCGCAGCGTCCTCCGGACGTATGCACTCCATTGCCTTGGAGTTTTGGCTCTAGAACGGGCGCGGACGAGTTAATCGTTGTTAATTTTTCCCGGCTGTCGGGCGAGCCGGCACAGGTTCCAGCCTTTAAATACAGTGATGTCAGCACCCGACACGGACAGACGCTCAAACGTCAGGTCTTCAAGCAAGTTGCGTTGACGCCCATTCCTGAAGAATATGCTCGGATACTGCGGATTAGACGGCTTGCATGCCCATCGAGTCGCTGTCCGACCACCCCGTCACGGTTTTTTCACCCTGTTCGGGTCAGGATCATAAAAAACATCGAAGGAGTGGGCGGTTGAGTCTTTCCCCGAATCAGGCCATCGGATTTGGCCCCTATCGGATCCACCCCGGCCAGCGGCTGGTGCTTGAAGGCGACCAGCCTTTGCGCCTCGGCCGCCGCGCCATGGACATTCTGCTGATCCTGCTGGCCAACGCCGGCGAGGTCGTGAGCAAGCAGCAATTGATCGCCGAAATCTGGCCGGACAGCGTGGTGGAAGACATCAACCTGCGAGTGCACATGGCCGCCCTGCGCAAGGCTCTCGGCGACGGTCAGGCCGGGCAGCGCTACATCGTCACGGTGGCGCAGCGCGGTTACAGTTTCGTCGCGCCGATCCTGCTGCAATCCATCGAACAACGCCCCGCAACCGACCCCATCGGTCGGCACAACCTGCCATTGCGCCGCACGCGGATGATCGGCCGTCAGCCGGTGGTCGACAGCCTGATGACGCAACTGCCGCGCCAACGCTGCATCACCCTCGTTGGCCCCGGCGGCATCGGCAAGACCACCGTGGCCTTGCGCGTCGCCGAACAGTTGATCGGCCGTTATCGCGACGGTATCCGTCTGCTGGATCTGGCACCGCTCAACGATCCCGGCTCGATCTGCTGGCACCTCGCCGCCCTGCTGGACCTTTCGCTGCATGACAGTGAACCGATGGTGTGCCTGATCAACAGCCTGCGCGAGCGCCAGATGCTGCTGGTGATCGATAACTGCGAGCACTTGATCGACGCCGTAGCACTGCTCAGCGAAAGCATTCTGCGTGGCGCGCCGCAGGTGCACATCCTGGCCACCAGCCGCGAAAGCCTGCGCGCCGAGGGCGAGTACGTGCAGCGTCTGGAATCCCTCGACTGTCCGCCGCCGATTGCGGTGCTGGACCGCGATCAGGCGATGGGATTTTCCGCGCTGCAGCTGTTCGTCGAACGGGCAATGGCCGCCCACGAACATTTCGAGCCAGGTAATGCCGATCTGCCCTCGATCGTCGAAATCTGTCGGCGGCTGGATGGCATCCCGCTGGCACTGGAACTGGCGGCCGCGCGGGTGGCGAGCCTTGGGCTGGACGGTGTGCTGAGTCAGCTTCAGGGAAGCTTGCCGGCGGGCAACCAGACTCACCTCGGCCGACATGAAACCTTGCGTGCCACGCTGGACTGGAGCTTCAACCTGCTCAACGGCTGCGAACAGGCCGGTCTACGCCGACTGGGCGTGTTCAGTGGCGCGTTCACGCTGGAATCTGCGGCAGCGGTCATCGTCGGCCAGCACATCGAGCCCGGTGAAGTCTTCGCCTCGATCACGCAACTGGTCGCCAAGTCGTTGCTCAACGTCGAGGTCGGCGATGAAGAGGTGTTCTATCGCCTGCTCGACACCACCCGTCGCTATGCATTGGAAAAACTCGACCAGGCCGCCGAACTCGGCGAAACCCGCGAACGCCATGCCGAGCGCTGCCTGGCGCTGATGCATCAGGCCCAGGCCGATTGGGAGAACACGCCGACCGAGGTGTGGATCGAGCGCTACGCCCGTGGCCTCGAAGACCTGCGGGCGGCGCTGGAGTGGACGCTGAACGATGAAGGCTCGCGCCCGCTCGGCGTGCGCCTGACGGCGACTTCGGCACCGTTGTGGCAAGAGTTGTCCCTGCTCAAAGAGTACGGCGTTCATGTGCGCCGGGCACTCGCGTTGCTGGCGTCATCCGACGAGCCCTGCCCGCGACTGGAAATCGCCTTGAAACTGGCCCTCGGCAGTGCCTGCTACCACACCTGGGGCGGCACACCGGAAACCATCGAAGCCTTCGTCAGCGCCCGCCTGCTGGCGCAACAGCACGACGACAAGGCCGGGCAATTGCGTGCGGTGTCCGGGCACATGGCGGTCAATCTCAGTTGCGGGCATTACCGGATGGCGCTGGAGCAGAGCGAGCAATTCGAAAGCCTCGGCCTGCACGGCGATGCGCAGTTGTCCCTGAGCACCCACCGTTTGCGGGTGCTCGCCCTGCATTACGCCGGCGATCAGCATCAGGCGCGAATCCATGCCGAACAAGTCATTCAGCGCATGGCCCACAGCGGCCACCTCAACCGCTTCACCCACGGTTTCGGCGTGCAATACGATCAGAGCGTTGCTTCGCTGACCGTTCTCGCACGGGTGTTGTGGCTGCAAGGATTTCCCGAGCAGGCCTGGCGCACGGCGCGGCAGGCGCTGGACATCGCGGTACAGATCAACCACGGCACCTCGATCTGCTACACCCTGGCACTCGCCTCGTGCCTGATCGCCCATTACAACGGCGACGGGCAAAACGCGCGCGCGTTGCTGCAACTGCTGCTCGAACAGGCGCAGAAACATTCGGTGCTGCTGTTCTACACGTGGGCGCGGCACTATGCGCAGGTGATCGACGCCGACAAGGCTCCCGCGATACCGCCCGCCGATAGCGGCCTGGTCAGGGAAATCATGGTCACACTGGACACCGGTTTCGTTGATGATGCATTGCTCGAACGAGCACAAAGCGGCGCGGCTGGCTGGAGCACCGCGGAAATCCTGCGAGCTCGGGCCGAGCGATTGCTGGCCGCTGAATCGCCCTGCCATCACACCGTCGAAAGCGCCTTGCAGCAATCGCTTGTGATTGCGAAGACGCAAGGCGCCCTGGCCTGGGAACTGCGCAGTGCGACATCGCTGGCTCAGTTGTGGCAGCGCCAGTCGCGCTACCGCGAAGCACTGGAGTTACTGACACCGGTCTACCAGCGCTTCACCGAAGGTTACGCCACCCCGGATTTGCGCAAGGTGCGCTTACTGCTCGACGAATTGCGCAGTCAGTTGCGGGCGTGAGTTCGATCGCGTGCGTCCCAGGTAACGCGCATGCCGACGCTCGACATCACCCAACTCGCCGCCCTGCTCCAGTTGCTCACGGGCATAACGGCGCGTGGTGTTGAGCATTCGATAGCGCAGCGTTCCGCTGGATCGATCCACCGTCAGCAACGACTTGGCCGCCAACTGTTCAACGACAGCCACCATCGTCGAGGGTGGCAGTTGCACGCAACTGATCACGCCGATGGCGGCATCCAGCGTGAACGCCATTTTGAACACCGATAACCGCTGCAGCACGCGTTGTTCGTGCTCGCTCAAGCGTTGATAACTCCAGTCCAGCGCGGCCATCATCGACTGATGACGTGGCACGGCGGTCCGGCGGCCGTGACTCAAGACTTGCAGGCTGTGGTCCAGTTGCGCCTGAAGCCCGACCAGTGCCAGTGCGTCGATCTGCGCCGCCGCGAGTTCAATCGCCAGCGGAAGGCCGTCGAGTCGTCGACAGATATCGCGCACCGTTTCCAGATCCTGCTCACGCAGACAGAAGCCATGTTGACGGGCACGGGCGCGACTGACAAACAGTTGCACAGACGAATAACCCATGACTTCATCGACGCTGTTGAGCGCCGAAGTTTTAGGAATGGTGAGAGGCGGCAATGGCTGGAGGACTTCCAGGGCGAGACGCAACGGCTCGCGGCTGGTGGCCAGGATCGACAGACGGGGCGCTGCGTCGAGCAAGGTCTCCAGCAGGCTCCGGCAGGCTTCGTGCAGAGGGTCGCAGTTATCCAGCACCAGCAACGCATGGCGCGCCGTCAGCGTGGTGAAATCGATATCGAGGGTATGCAAAAGATGATCGACGAGTGAGGTTTGCTCGTCGATCAAGGATAAATCCACCCGCCACACGCCATCGCGAAAATGCTGCAGCAACAACTCCGCCGCTCTCAGCGCGACGGTGCTCTTGCCGACGCCGGCAGGTCCCGTCACCGTTATCAGTCGGGACAGCGGCAATTGCCGCACCAGACCACCGACCAATGAATCGCGGCCGGTGACAGGCGTCAGCCTTGCGGGCAGGTTGTGCTGTGGTGCTTGCAGGCTTTCGAATACCACCTGGGCGACGCTGTCGCCATGCACCGGGGCAACGAAGCTGTACCCGCATTGCGGCACATTGACGATGTAGCGCTGTCCGTTCTCGCCATCGCCCAGGGCCCGGCGCAACGCCGCGATGTGCACCCGCAGGTTGATCTCCTCGACCACCGACGTCGGCCATACCAGCGCGATCAATTGCTCCTTGCTGACCACCCGGCCGGCGCGCTCGACCAACACTTGCAGAATGTCCAGCGCACGACCGCCCATGCGCAGTTGCCGATCCCCTTCGAGGATCAGCCGTTGGCGCAAATGGAACGCGTACGGACCGAAATGCAGGACCGACGCCGAGTTCAATTCGTTGAGGCTGTTCATGTCCGTTATCTTGGCAGGCCACGATGACGGTACAACCGTCACACGGGGCGCAGCACGGACATCCGGGTGCGTGTAACGGACAGAATCGCTCTAGCTGAACTGTTCGCGATACTGGGCCGGGGTCAGCCCGAGCTTTTCGCCGAACAGAAAACGCATGTGGCGCACGCTGCCGAAACCACTTTTGTAGGCCACCGTCTTCAAGGGCAGATCGCTGGTTTCCAGCAGATTGCGAGCGCAATCGATGCGCGCACTTTGCAGGAACTCCATGGGCGTCATGTTGACCTCGCGAGCGAACACCCGGGCGAAATGACGAGCGCTCATGTTCGCAAGGCTTGCCATGCGTTCGATGGTGAAGCTTTCTTCAAGGTGTTCCAGAACGTGATTCTGTACCCGGGTGATGGGCGTTTCCTGGGGCGAAACCGCCGCCATCAATGGACTGAATTGCGCCTGTCCGCCCTGACGCTTCATCACCACCAACAGCACTTTGGCCACGTCCTGGGCGAGTTTCTTGCCGTGATCGCGGGCCACCACTGCCAGTGCCAGATCGATGCCGGCCGTGACGCCGCCGGACGTGATCAGGTTTCGGTCCTCGACAAAGATCTGGTCGGTAGCGACATCCGCGTTCGGAAAACCCTTGATCAAGCGTTCGGTGTAATTCCAGTGGGTGGTCACGCGATAACCGTCGAGCAACCCGGCATAACCCAACACAAAGGCCCCCGTGCAAATCGAACCGTAGCGCTCGGCACGGCCGACCGCACCTTGGAGCCAGGCCAGCAACGGCGGGCATTTTTCGTTGTAGGCCCCGGGACCGCCCGGCACCAACAGCAGGTCATATCGCTCACTGGCTTCGTCGATGTGCCGGTCTGTGTGCACCAGCACGCCGTTGGAGGCACGCAGCGGACCACGCTCAGTGCCCAGAAGCGTCAGTTGATAATGGGCGTCCGGCTTCAGGTATCGGTTGGCAACCGAAAACACTTCCAGCGGCCCGGCCATATCGAGCAGAAGAAACTCGGGAAACAACACCATTGCCACGGTTTTCATGAGCAGACATCACTGAAATCAATGAACGGTTATAAGTTGCCGCATTATGGCCAAGTACAGCGCAAACGTTGAAAAAGAATGCGTGAACTGACTCACACAACTGTCAACCCTGAGGGGACAGTATTTCAATTTTCATCTACTTATTGCGCCCAAGAGTAACCAGTAACCTTCTCCTCACTCGGACGAATCAACGTCCTGAAAGGAGATTTCATCATGCTGACCCTTCGCAAAGCTTCCGACCGTGGTCTGGCCAATCATGGCTGGTTGAAGTCCTTCCACACCTTTTCTTTCGCCAGTTATCGCGACCCACGTGAGCAGGGTTTCTCCGACCTGCTGGTGATCAACGATGACCGCGTCGCCGCCGGCAAAGGCTTCGGCCAGCACCCGCACCGCGACATGGAGATTTTCTCCTATGTGCTCGAAGGTGCGCTGGAACACAAGGACACCCTGGGCACCGGCTCAGTCATCCGCCCGGGCGATGTGCAACTGATGAGCGCTGGCAGCGGCGTGGCCCACAGCGAGTTCAACCACTCGGCGACCAAGCCTGTGCACTTCCTGCAGATCTGGATCGTGCCGGACGTCAGTGGTGCCAAACCGCGCTATCAACAGGAGCACTTCAGCGAGCAGAAAAAACGCGGTCGCCTGCAACTGATCATCTCGCCCGAAGGCACCCACGGCTCGCTCAAAGTGCGCCAGGATGCACGCGTGTATGCCGGGCTGTTCGATGGCCAGGAAAGCGCCACACTCGAGCTGCCTGCAAACCGCTACGCCTATGTTCATGTTGCTCGCGGCAGCGTTGAACTGAACGGCGTGCAGTTGAAGGAAGGCGACGGTGTGCGGGTCCGTGAAGAACAGGCACTGACCCTGAGCAATGGTCAGGATGCCGAAGTGCTGGTGTTTGATCTGCGGCCGCAGGAGTTGCCGGAAATGCCATGAGTCGTTGGTGTTCATCGCTCACAAAAAACGGCCTCGTTGAAGGCCGTTTTTCATTCTGCAGGCAGGGTCATCAGCACTGCCGGCGCAGAATTTCCAGCCTCTTTCACCGATTGAATCATGGCCAGAGTGGTCTGCATCGTTACAAGCACGTTTGCCTGATTCGCGTAGTAAGAACCCGCGAGTATGGCAACCATCCCGAGAAAATGTACGGCAGTTGCCGCCCAGTAATTCGCCTTGATCGTCGAGACCTGCCTGATTGCTTCGTCAATTCGCTCCAGAGACCTGTCCATGCGAGCCGAGATGACCGCGTAACGCTGGTCGCGCTCCAGGTGAGCCTTTTCTTGCTCCAGTCTGACTTTTTCGTAGGCTTTCTCTCGCTCGACCCTAGCGGTTTCCCGCTCCTGTCGGGCCGTCTCCAAGACCTTTTCATGCCCCAGTCGAGCCTTCAAGCGTTCCTGCCGCAGGTTTTCCAGATTCTGCTCATGCGCCAGCTGAATTTTTTCCAGAGCCAGCTCCCGCTCCTGACGCACCTTCTCCCGAGCCTGCTCGCGCTCAAGGCAAACGTTCTTCTGAGCCTCCTCCCGCTCAAGGCGCGACTTCTCCTGAGACTGCTCCCACTGCTGCCGTGCAGTTTCCTGCTCTCGTTTCTGCTCCAGCCGCGCTACCGCCTGAGCCTTCTCCCATCCCTGCCGTGCAGCCTCCTGCTCTCGCTTCTGCTCCAGCCGCGCCACCTCTTGAGACCGCTCCCGCTCCAGCCGCGCCGCCTCCTGAGACCGCTCCCACTCGAACCGGGCTTCCTCCATGGATCGTTTTTGCTCCAGCCGGGCCTGCTCCTGACTTTTTTCGACCTCCAGCCGTGCCTGGTCCCGCTCGGACTGCTGGGTCAGAAAGCCATCTATCTTTGCGGACATGGACTCGATCCGCGCATCGATTCTTGTCTCGATGACTTCGATCCTGGCGCTGAATTCGTCTCGCGTTATGTAGGTCATAGACTCCGTACTATCCGTTTGCCCGGCCATGTCGCTTGCTTGAAATTGGCTGACTTCCCTTGCAATCAATTCCGCACCTCTGACGTTTATCAATACTTCCCTGGATTGATCACCTCGGAGGGTTTCACCTGCTCACTCCGGGTGTGAGAAACGATAGGACCCGGCCAAAAAACTCACAAGCCAGCGGATTCTGGCGCTGTTGTAGGCAAGATCGTCAGCTGATGTAGCCGTCCTACACAGCATCAATGAACTACTCATTCTCCAGCACGAATACTTCGACAATGTGTTCGATCACCGCCCTGACCCGCGCGGTATGGCGCAAATCCGCGTGGGTCACCAGCCACACTTCATAAGGCAACGGACGCGTGCGTTCCGGCCACAGCCTGACCAGACCGTCGCGTTCGCCCATGTAGACCGGGATTTCTCCTACACCCAGTCCGGCGGCAATCGAGCGTCGTACCAGCAGACTGGAGCTCAGACCGGCGACGATACGCCCGCGAGTCACGGGTTCGGTCACCAGGGTCAAGTCTTTGTTGCCTTGCAGATACGGCTGGTACACCACCAGATCATGGCCCTCGAACGCACTGCCTGGCGCCGGCACGCCATGGCTGTCGACATAGCTCTGCGAGGCAAACAGTCCCACCGGCCAGCGCGCGATGCGCCGGGCGATCAGGTCCGGGTTGTCCGGGCGGGTATTGCGCACCGCGATGTCCGCTTCACGTTTGGCCAGGCTGAGGATCTGCGTGGAGGCGTCCAGGTGCACGCGCACGTCCGGATGCTGTTCGTGCAACTGCGCAATGGCCGGAATCAGGAAATCGATGGCCAGCGAATCGGTGGTGCTGATTCGTACACTGCCGGTCAGGCGATCGTCCAGGCCCTGGATACGCCGCTCCAGCTCCAGCGCCGAATGCTCCATTTTTTCCACCGACTTGAGCGCGGCTTCACCGACTGCCGTCAGTGCATAGCCCTCGGAGGTGCGCAGAAACAAGGTCGCGCCCAGCGACTTTTCCAGTGCTGTGATGCGTCGCCCGACCGTCGCCTGATCCACGCCCAGTACACGCGCAGCGCCACGCAATGTCGACTCGCGGCAGACCGCAAGAAACACCCGCGCGTCATCCCAGTTCATACCATTCTCCATTGATGCATAAACGCATCACCATAACGCAAACTCGCTGCATTAACGCAGCAAAGATAGCCGATATGCTGGGCGCCATAAACCTTTCACAGGATTGCCGTCATGCACACTTCAACTACTTTGCCCGAGCGTCCGGACACGAGTGTCTGGCTGGCGATCTTCGCCGGACTCTGCGCCAGCCTGGTCAGCATCGGTCTGGCGCGTTTCGCCTACACGCCGCTGATCCCTTCGCTGATTCAGGCGCAGTGGTTTTCCGCCCATGATGTGGTCTATCTCGGCGCGGCCAACCTGGTCGGTTACCTGATCGGCGCCCTCCTCGGCCGCCCGCTGGCACGCAGGTTTACCCAGAGAAACGCTCTGCGTCTGATGATGCTGGCGGTGACCGTGGCGTTTTTCGCCTGTGCGTACCCCGTGTCGGTGAGCTGGTATTTCGGCTGGCGTCTGCTGTCCGGAATCGCGGGCGGCGCGATCATGGTGCTGGTTGCCTCGACCGTATTGCCCCATGTACCGGCCGCGCGCAAGGGCCTGGCCAGTGGGGCGATTTTCCTCGGCATCGGTCTGGGCATCGCCGGCTCGGGCACGATCGTTCCGCTGCTGTTGAGTCTGGGCCTGCAAGCGACCTGGCTTGGATTGGGCGTGCTGTCGCTGGCGCTGACGGCATTAAGCTGGTTCGGCTGGCCCTCGGAGCTGCCCCATGTAACCACCGCAACGGCTCAGGTGGAGCCGATCGAGCCGACACCGCCTGCTGTTTATCTGCTGTTTGCCCAGTACGCATTCATGGCCGCCGGGCTGGTGCCGGCCATGGTCTTTCTGGTGGATTACGTCGCCCGTGGACTGGGCGCCGGGGCGCACGTCGGCGCGCTGATCTGGGTCATGTACGGTCTGGGTGCCATCGTCGGCCCGGTGAGTTATGGCTTTCTCGCCGATCATCTCGGCGCACGAACCGGCATTCGTCTGGTGCTGGCGGTGCAGGCGATCACCCTTGGTTTGCTGGCCATTTCGCATTCGTTCCTGGCGTTGGCGCTGCTGGCGGTGGTGCTCGGCTCGTTTCCACCGGGCATCGTTCCGCTGGCGTTGGCCCGGGTGCATGAGCTGGTGCCGGATCATCATCGCCAACAGGTGGCGTGGAGCCGCGCCACGGTGTCGTTCGCCACGTTTCAGGCGCTGGCTGGATTCGCCTATTCGGCGCTGTTCAACGCCATGGGCGGACAGCACGTGCTGCTCTTCGTGATTGCCGGCGGTGCCATTGTGATCGCTCTGATACTTGAGCACGCCATAAAACTGCTGCCCTCCTCCGTCGAGCAACGCTGCTGCGCCCAATGACGGGAATCATTGCGCCCTGAGTGCGCTCCCATCTACTGATCACTTGTATTAAGAGGAATCGAAAATGACGTTGCCCACTGAAATGACCCGCATCGAAATCACTGAACCGGGCGGGCCCGAGGTTCTGCAATCCAGACGAGTCCCGCTGCCGGTCGCCACAGAAGGCGAACTGCTGATCCGCGTGCACGCCGCCGGCATCAATCGGCCGGACGCCTTGCAACGTGCAGGCAAGTACCCGATGAGACCCGGGATGAACCCGATCCCCGGTCTGGAGGTGGCCGGTGAAGTCGTGGCGCTGGGTGCAGGTGTCAGCACTTTTGCCGTGGGCGACAGGGTTTGCGCACTGACCAATGGTGGCGGTTATGCCGAATACTGCACGGTTCCGGCGGGCCAGGCCCTGCCTATCCCCGACGGGATGGACTGGATTCAGGCTGCGGCAATCCCCGAAACCTTTTTCACGGTATGGGCCAATCTGTTCGGTCTCGGTGGTGCGATTCGAGGGCAGCGTGTGTTGATTCACGGTGGCACCAGTGGCATCGGCACTACCGCGTTGATGCTGTGCCGCGAGTTTGGTATCGAAGCCTTCGCCACCGCCGGCAGTACCGATAAATGTGAGGCCATCCGTGAATTGGGCGGTGAGCCGATCAACTATCGTGAGCAGGATTTCGCTGCCGTCATCGCCGAGAAAACCAACGGCCAGGGCGTCAATGTGATTCTCGACATCATGGGCGGCTCGTATCTGAACGCCAACCTCAACGCACTGGCAATGGATGGCCGCGTGGTGATGCTCGGCTTTCTTGGCGGCGCCCGTGCCAACGATGTCGATCTGCTGACCATTCTCGGCAAACGAGCCGTGGTCACTGGTTCCTTGTTGCGCGCACGCACTTCTGCGGAAAAGGCTGCCATCGCCGATCAATTGCGCGAGCACGTCTGGCCGGTACTGGCCGCCGGGCGCTGCCTGCCGATCATCGACAAGGTCTACCCGCTCACCGACGCGGCCCAGGCCCATGCGCACATGGAAGCCGGTGATCACATCGGCAAGATCGTGCTGAACGTGGCGTGAGCCACAGCATCGTTTTGTAATCATTGCAGGCGAACGACGGTCGAAAATGTCACGCGCGGACCGAGGCATCTGGTAAAAAGCCTTCTTTGTCCGCGCACTGGTGAAACGTTCAATGTTCCTTGCCTTCATGACCCGACTTCGACGCCGGCGCCTGGCGTTTGCGTGCATGGCCGCCCTGATCATCGGCCTGCCGGCGAGTTGCGCCGTACTGGAACACACCGAACGCAAGCTGCTGTTTCGCATCGAACCGGGCACGGCCGGCTGGTATCACGGCTTGCCCGGCAGCGTTCAGGAACTTGACCTGCAACCCAAAAGCTTCAAGGCCGGGCAGAACATTCATGCGTGGTGGTGGCCGGCGGAACGGGCCAATGCCCCGGCCATTCTTTATCTGCATGGCGTGCGCTGGAACCTGACCGGGCAGTTGTTCCGCATTGAACAGCTGCGCGCGGCGGGGTATTCGGTATTGGCCATCGATTACCGAGGCTTTGGCCAGAGTCATGGTGACTTGCCGTCAGAAAGCACCGTTTATGAGGATGCACGGGTGGCCTGGGAACGCTTCCGGCAACTTCAACCCGACCCGAGCAAACGCCTGATCTACGGACATTCCCTCGGTGGTGCGGTCGCCATCGACCTGGCTGCCGAGCTGGGCCGGGACGCCGCCAGAAACCATACGCCGTTGCCGGTTCGCGGCCTGGTGATTGAGTCCACCTTTACCTCACTGGCCGACGTCGCCGCTGCGGTGGCCAACACGTCCCTGCCCGTTCGCTGGCTGTTGTCGCAGAAGTTCGACTCCATCGACAAGATTGCCGACATCCATATGCCATTGCTGGTCGTGCACGGCCTGGCCGATGCGTTTGTGCCGTCACGCTTCAGCGAGCAACTGTTCGCGGCCGCCAGCCAACCCAAACGATTGCTGCTGGTACCCGGCGGGACGCACAACAACAGCATGGCACTTGGCGGACAAAACTATCGCAAGGCGATCGATGCATTGATGCAAACCAAGCCCGCCGCACGCGTCGCAGGCGCAACGTTGTTGCAAGGCGCGCGCGATTCCTGAAAACAGAGACCATCGGTCATCCCGGCGTAAATAATTGCAGCACTGACTGGCAATCCGTCGATCTAACGCTTTGCTGGATGGAGTCAATCCATGACGCAGCTTCGGCACACCCGGCCGCGCTGCGTTTCACTGCCTGTTCGGGAGCACCACCATGAAAATCAACCCGTACCTGATCTTCAACGGCGATTGCCGTGCGGCCTTCACGTTTTACGAGCAATGCCTGCAAGGCAAGCTTGAAGCGATGATGACTTTCGGCGAAACGCCCGCCGCAGAGCATGTTCCGAAAGAGCATCACAATCTGATCATTCATACCTGCCTGAAGGTTGGTGATCAGATGCTGATGGCATCGGACACCACGCCCGACCGTCCGACCCAGGGCATGAGCGGTTGCTCGGTGTCCTTGAACGTCGACACCGTCGCCGAGGCTGAAAGAGTCTTCAATGCCCTGGCCAGAGACGGTCGAGTAGACATGCCACTGGAAGCGACCTTCTGGGCCGCGCGTTTCGGCATGCTGGTGGATCGTTTTGGCGTGTCATGGATGGTCAATTGCGAAAGCGACAAGTGATGCAGCCATTGCGCCGGACATGAAAAAGCCCGACCTCTTCAGGTCGGGCTTAGTGTTTATCGCTGAGCCAGTTCATGTCTCACGCATTGTTCGTAATAGGTCTGCTTGACGGCTGCAGGCTTGAGGCGTGAGGTACTGTTGTAGGTCTGTTCGGTGATGCCCATTGCGGTCATGCGCATCCACGGTTGCTGAAACCTGCGCACCTGCAAGCGCTTGCGGGCGCCATAAAGGGAAATCCCCGACAGCTTCGATTGCTGCGCGCCGGCTGCGATGTCCGAACCCCAGGTACAAGCAAAACGATGGCTCTTGCTCAGTTCCCTCGCCTGGGCGCCCAGCGCGAAGAGGGCCAGGGAAAGCGTTGCAACGGTGATGACAGTCGTCCGCATAGGGCCAGCCTAACCTTTTGAAAAAAGGCGAGTTTGCCGGTGCCCGAAACATTCGGGGGCCAGCAGTTTGCCGCCTATTGATCCCGAGTGCTGACTTCTATCCTCAACCGATTGGCGCCTTCTGCGCGACATTCGATGGAGACTGGCAGAAAGCGCTCGATCACTGCGATGTTACTGTGCAAATGTTCGGTCATCCCGGGCGTCGTAAACGAACCAGCTCCGGCTAGCGCCATCGGCAACAACAATTGATCGGCCAGGTGCTCAGCCACCGCTGCTCCACTGCGCAGCCAAGCGTCTGCCTGATTGACCGCAACGTCCGCAACGTCCGCAACGGTCTCTGCGCGCAGTGAAGCCTGGCCAAACGCACTGAATACTTCCGTGACGTGTTCAAACGCATATTCCAGCAACAGCACGTTACCCGGCCCGCACTCCGGATCAAGGCTGATGGTATTCATCGCCGCTGGAGGCATATTCAAACGTCGGGCCACACGGTCAAGCTCACGTCTGGCGATGTCCGAAGCGAGACCTGCCGACAGCGCAAACGCCTTTTGCGAAAGCGGCAAGCCGCGATCGCACACGTGCAACGCTGACAGTTTCGACGGCTGCACCGTGGCCTCGATTTCGCCGCCCCCCGCAGGAACGAATCCATGGCGCAGCAGCTTCAGATCAACCTCGGCACCCATCCGTCGCAACAACGGCAACCAGCTGCGGGTGAGGAAATCGGTCGGTGGCGCCAACGGATTATGGGTACCACCACTGATCCATACACGACTGGCTTGCGGCGCCCGCAATAACGCGGGCAGCAACGTCTGCAACACCAGTGTGCAACTGCCGGCGGTACCGATGGCAAAGCGGTATTCGCCGCCGCGAATCGGCCCGGGCTCGAAGCTCAACGCTTGCGACCCCAACTCTGCGCCTTGAGTCCTTGCACCGCAGACCTGTGCCGCCGCCATCACGGCGGTCAGGTGCTGGCGCAACAAACCCGGCCGGCTACGTTTGGCACGAATCCGTTCGATGCGAAATGCCCGCCCCGTCACCATCGACAGGCTCAAGGCACTGCGCAACACCTGGCCGCCACCAATAGCGCCGTCCAGTTCAATCACGTCCTGTTTCATTTTCTTCCTTATGCGTACAACCCGACGGTTTCTCTGAGGTATCGATCGAGCTGACCGGAGTCTTCCCGGGTTCTGGCCAATGTCGGTACTTCGCGCTCCAGTTCAGCGGCGATGAATCGATGCAGCGCCGGGCGACGAGGACCGTAGGCGCTCTCATCGGCATTGCGCTTGAGTGCGAGCAGTTCATCGACTTCGTCGAGCAACGCCTGGTCATCGACGGTGCTCAGCAGGTCTGCGAACGTCATCGGCGGCCGGCCACGGCCCTGGTCGATCCAGCGCACGGCCAGCAGCGGCCGCAATACGTAGAAGTACTTTTTGAACCTCACGCTGTCGCCCTGCAAATAACCACGGAAGTTCTTCTTCGCCATCGACAGGTAGTGATTACGCGCGGCCGGCGGGCTGTAAAACGCCTCGGCAAGTGCCCGCAGTTGAGAGACCGCCGCGGTTTCGCTGCGGTACACCAGCGGTGAGTCGAGCCACTCCAGCAAGGTCGGATTGGACTTTCGCAACAGTCCGAGGGTTTTGCGCAGCTCCCAGCCACTCACGTCGAGTTCATCATCCAGCGGCCGTTCGATCACGTCCCGAGGCGCGTCGACCTGGACGAACCACTCGGGCTTCTCCACATAAACAAAGCGCACATCGTAATCGCTGTCGGTCGAGGCGAATCCCCAGGCCCGACTGCCCGATTCACAGGCATACAACACCGTGACATTACGCTCGCGCTCTATGCGCGCCAGCTCTTCCAGCACCCGGGCGCGCATGGCGCTGCACAGCGGGTGACGTTCTTCGAATTTCATGTCTTTCAATCCTTGTTCCAGCGTGCCGTGGCACGCGCTATCCCTTGACGCACACTACCTGACGCAAGGTGTGCAGCACTTCCACCAGCTCGCGCTGGGCGTGCATGACTTTGTCGATGTCCTTGTAGGCCATCGGAATTTCATCGATCACCGCAGCATCCTTGCGGCATTCAACGTGCGCGGTGGCACGAATCTGATCTTCAACGGTGAAGGTGTTTTTTGCCTTTGTACGGCTCATGGTCCGACCGGCACCGTGGCTGCAGGAGCAAAACGATTCTTCGTTGCCCAGACCGCGCACAATGAAGCTCTTGGCACCCATCGAACCGGGAATGATCCCCAACTCGCCCTTCTTCGCCGATACCGCGCCTTTGCGGGTGACCAGAATGTCTTCGCCGAAATGCCGTTCTTTCTGCACGTAGTTGTGATGGCAATTCACCGCCTCCAGCGCCACTTCGAACGGCTTGCGGATAATCTGTCGCGTCGCCTGAATCACGGCCTGCATCATCAACGCGCGGTTCTGCTTGGCGAAGTCCTGGGCCCAGCCCACCGCCTCCACGTAATCATCAAAGTGCTGGCTGCCTTCTTCGAAGTAGGCCAGGTCACGGTCCGGCAGATTGGCGATGTGCTGACGCATATCCGCCTGTGCCATCTGGATGAACAGGTTGCCGATGGCGTTGCCGACACCCCGCGAGCCGCTGTGCAACATGAACCAGACCCGATTGGCCTCATCCAGACACACTTCGATGAAGTGGTTGCCGCTGCCCAATGTTCCGAGATGCCCACGGTTGTTGGTGTTGGCCAGTTTCGGGTACTTGTCGGTGATTGCCTTGAACCGTGGATGCAGCGCCGCCCACGCCTGATCGGCCTGCACCGGAATCTCGTCCCAGGCGCCCTTGTCCCGCCGTGATCGGGTCGAACTGCGGCCATGGGGCACCGCCTGTTCGATGGCACTGCGCAGACCGTGCAGGTTGTCCGGCAAATCGGCCGCCGTCAGCGAGGTCCGCGCGGCAATCATGCCGCAGCCGATATCGACCCCGACCGCCGCCGGGATGATCGCGCCCACGGTAGGAATCACGCTGCCGATGGTCGATCCCTTGCCCAGGTGGACATCCGGCATCACGGCGAGATGCTTGAAGATGAATGGCATCTTCGCCGTGTTCATCAGTTGCTCGCGGGCTTCGTTTTCCACCGGGACGCCTTCGGTCCAGAGTTTGATCGGCTTGCCGTTAGCAACTTCCAGCAGTTGGTAAGTGTGTTGTTTCATCATCTCGATTCTTTATTGTCTGGCCGATGATTCGGCGCGGTTACACAGCCTTCGGCGACAAGGTTGGGTGAAACATGCAGCGCGCTCTACCGCTGAGCTACGACCTTTCGGTCGACGGGATTCGAACCCGTCCCCACGCCGTCCTGTAGTTCCACCGGCATTCGCCGGGCAAATTCGAAAAAGGTGGCACGACAAAGGTTGATGACTGTTGCGCGTCACCGCGCACCGGGGTTAGCCGGCCTCAGATGTACAGCCATCGGCATTCGTGCCGTCACGCGCACTGACAAGGGTTTGATGAGACGTCTTGGATGTAGTCCCACCGGCATTCAGTGCCCGTGACAAATCAATTATTCAGCTTCATTCCATACGTTCGATCGCTTCGACCCAGTGCTGCGCACCGTACCGGCCGGCGGTGAATTGCTCGATCACATCAAACACCGCATCACTGAAGCCGCCGACATTCAGGATGTCGTCGCGATCCGCCGCCGGTGTCGCCCAACCCGGTTGCAGGTCGATACAGATCAGGCGTGCTTGCGGGTTGAGCCGCTTTATCCGCTCCCATTGCAGCATCGTTTCACTCGCTCCTCGACGTCGCGCATCGATCCAGGATTCGTTGTCCGACACCATGATCAACGTATCGACTTTGGCCTTGCTGTCCGCCAGCTTCTTCAGCGGCGCCGAACAGCAGGTTCCACCACCGAAAATGCCCGCAAGCTTTTCGGCATTGCTGATCACACTGTCCCGCGGGTTGAGCGTGATATCCACCACGTCGACCTCGAACGGCATCACTCGCGCGGCCGGCTGCTTGCGCAACACCGCTGCCGCGATCAACGCCGCCACATCGATGCAGCGCACCGCCGTGGTCGCGCCCTGCCGGTATCCGGTCAACGGGCTGCCCATCGAGCCGGAGACGTCCGGGCAGACCACCACCGCGCCTTCAATCTTCGGCACATTGGTCAACGACAGCTCAAGTGCATCTTGCAGCGCCTCGCGTATCGGCGCCGGGACGTCATCACCGATCATTCGATACGCCGTCAGCAACTGGTACGGATACACCCGCGCCCTGGCGACTGCTTCGGGATCCGCCAACCGCGCGGCCACGTATTCGGTGCAACCCGGCACTTCAAAAGCACCATGGCGCGCCAGGGTGTTGAGGTTGATTCGAAGCCCCTGCCAGCCCATGTTTCGCGCTTGAGCAGCCCACTGCTCTTTGCTCAGGGTTTCATTGCCGAGCAATTGAAAAGGCACCTCTGGTACCTGATCACTTGCACCACTGCGAAACGCCAGCAGATCGCGGGTCAGTTCCGGTAATGCCTGCACATCCACCGGTTTGCCGATCAGCCAGGCAAAGAATGCTTCGCGCCAGGCTTCGGACGGTTTGGGATGAACCATTTTCACCACGTCCGCCAACGAGGGCTGATTACCGATCGACGCTTGCAGCAGTTGCCGCTCGGTCGCGCTGTTCAGCCAGTTCTGCACCAGCCGCTTGGGCTGCGAGCCGAGGGATTTGCGCCCCGTGGCACCACTGCGCAGGATCTGTACGAAGTTGCGCAGCATCTTGCCACTGTCGACGATCCCTCCGAACACCTCCGGTACCAGCACCGAACGCTGGGCGGTCAGCGCCGCCAACAACAAGGCCGGCATGTCTTTCATATGGCCCTTTTGGCGGGCGTATATTGCGGCGCTGGCCACAAAACGGCTGTCCAGTTCAGCCACCAGCTTCAACACCTGATCCAGCTGGTTTTCAGCCGTTGCGTAAAAGGTCTGGTTCAGACAACCGGTCACTGCCAACTGGGCCAATTGATGCTTGGGCGTATAGGCATAGGCCGCAGCTCCTGAAGCATTCACGGTATCGCACGCCGGCAGGTTGTTCGATTGTGTGTTGAAGAGGTTGAAATTGGCCATCGTGGCGTCTCGCTGTGTTGTCCTGTTCGTTGCAAGAGGCATTGCAGCCGCCGTGCCAGTTTTGAAAAAATCATCATAAAATAGTTTAACTATCTGATTTATATAGATATTTATTTTTATTGCGATGATCTCATAACGTTAAGCACGACAAATCGATTCGCCGAACACTATCATTCAATATCGTCTTTTATCTTTTGAGATAGCCATGCAAAACAAGCGCACTGTTGCCATCGGTTTTATCGGAGCAACCCTCGATCGCGTGGGCAAAGGTGCCAATCGCTGGAACCACTGGCGCCCTAGCGTGGGCCTGTGCCAGCAGCCGGATGTGTTGATTCATCGACTGGAACTGATTCACGGCACAGACGCCCGAGACGCCAGCCTTGCCGAGCGAGTTCGCGAAGACATTAGTCAGGTATCGCCTGAAACCGAGGTCTGCCTGCACCCGATGGCGCTGCGCAACCCGTGGGATTTCGAAGAGGTTTATGGCGCGCTGCATGACTTCACCACCGAATACACCTTCGATACCGAACGCGAGGACTATCTGGTCCACATCACCACCGGCACCCATGTGGCGCAAATCTGCTGGTTCCTGCTGACCGAGGCGCGCTACCTGCCGGCACGACTGATCCAGACCTCCCCCGCCCGCCGCAAGAGCGAAGATGAGCCGGCCACCGGCACTCACGCGCTGATCGATCTCGACCTGTCGCGCTACGATCGCATTGCCACTCGCTTTACCAACAAACGCCTCGAAGGCCTGGAGTTTCTTAAATCCGGCATCGCCACACGCAACGCCGCGTTCAACCGCTCCATCGAACAGATCGAACGCGTCGCGGTGCGCTCGAAAGCGCCGATGTTGCTGATCGGCCCGACCGGGGCCGGCAAATCCTTCCTCGCTCGACGGATCTACGAACTCAAGCGCGGCCGCCATCAAATGCAAGGACGCTTCGTTGAAGTGAACTGCGCCACCCTGCGCGGCGACGGCGCGATGTCCGCGCTGTTCGGCCACGTCAAAGGCGCCTTCACCGGCGCGCAGAATGCCCGCGACGGCCTGTTGCGCGCCGCCGACGGCGGCATGCTGTTTCTCGATGAAATCGGCGAACTGGGCGCAGACGAACAAGCCATGCTGCTCAAGGCCATTGAAGAGAAGCGCTTCTTCCCGCTCGGCTCGGACAAGGAAGTCGACAGTGACTTCCTGATCATTGCCGGCACTCACCGCGACCTGCGCAGTCGTGTCGCCGAAGGCCTGTTCCGGGAAGACCTGTACGCACGAATCAATCTTTGGACATTTGATCTGCCCGGCCTGGCCGGCCGTCGAGAAGACATCGAACCCAACATCGATTTCGAGCTCGAGCGCCACGCACGCGAGCACGGTCAACTGGTACGTTTCAACCTTGAAGCGCGCAGGCGCTATCTGGCCTTCGCCAGTTCACGCGAAGCGGCGTGGCTGGGCAACTTTCGCGAACTTTCAGCCTCGATCACACGCATGGCAACACTGGCCGACAGCGGCCGAATTGATGAAGCGCAAGTGCAGGAAGAAATTGATCGACTTCGTTATGCGTGGGGACTGAAGCATCCGACAGGAGTGACGGACGATTTACCGGGAGATGCCGAAGGCATGGACCTGTTTGACCGATTGCAATTGAAGGCCGTACTGGCAGTGTGTAGAGAGTCAGATAGCTTGTCGGATGCTGGCAGGCGCTTGTTCGGCGTGTCCCGACAGGCGAAGGCGCAGCCCAATGATGCCGACCGATTGAGAAAGTATCTGGGACGGTTTGGGATTGAATGGAGCCAGCTGCGCGAGCCGTGAAGCATGGCCGCAATCCTCTGTACCGTTGAGATAAACCGCACCACAGCGCAACACAAGCACCGAGCGAAGGACAGACACGGACGGAGTTACTGGAGTTTTTCTCAAACCTGCTATCGGCCCTGGGCAGCTTCGAGACGTCCGGCCAAAAGCCTCGCAGAGTCTTCACCCGCGGATTTGTCGTGGTCTGCGCCTTTGTGGCGATCATCGAGCTGTTCATACTGAGCCACATCTATAGCGGGCATCCATGAACGAATAGATACGAGATTCCGCCCGTCACCCGACGGGCACCTTACCCGCCTCTGCTCTTCCAACGTATGTCCACCTGACGCGGAAGCCCCGACGATGAACAGAACCATTGCAGCCCTTATGCTTGGAAGTCTTTTATCTGCCACCGCACCGCTTGCGATGGCGGGAAGCACCGTCCCGCCCACCGGTATTCCCGGAGTCAACCAGGGCGGCACCGAATCCAAGGAAGAAAAGGCCGACAAAAAAGGTGAAGAGGCCTCGGGTTCAAACTCCGGTGCAGAGTCCCACGAGACAGAGAAGGGTGCGCAAACATCCAGCGGGTCAAAGGATGGGGTAGAAGAAAAGAAACCCTGAACGACTTTGCCGCCTCAGCAGTTTTCTCAGGCACAAAAAAGCCGATCTCTCCGATCGGCTTTTTTGTGTGACGCTCATCCCGCTTTAGCAGGCCAGGACGATGAATTTCAGCGCTTGAGCTTGCGCTTGTTGCGGTATTGGTCGATCACCACCGCGACCACGATGATCAGCCCCTTGATGATGTCCTGAATGTAGGCATCGACCCCGACGAACGTGAAACCGCTGGCCATCACCCCAAGAATCAGAGCGCCGATCACCGTGCCAGTGATTCGCCCCACCCCGCCTGCCAGGCTCGTACCACCGATGACCGCGGCAGCAATCGCATCCAGCTCATAGGACATGCCCATCCCGGCCTGCCCGGTGGCCGCTCGGGCCGAAGCCACTACGCCTGCCAACCCCGCCAGCAACCCGGCGATGCTGTAGACGATGACCAGATGGCGCTTGACGTTGATACCGGACGTACGCGCCGCCTGCATGTTGCCGCCGATGGCGTAGGTGTATTTCCCGTATTTGGTGTAGCGCAGCGCAATGTGGAAGATCACTGCCACCACCAGAAAGATGATCACCGGCATCGCGCCGTGGCCGATGGCCGTGTAGGAATCCGAGAGCATGCTCACCGGCTGGCCTTCGGTGTAGTAACGCGCCAGGCCACGGGCCGAAACCATCATGCCCAGCGTGGCAATGAACGGCGGAATCCCGGTGATAGCGATGATGCTGCCGTTGATCGCCCCCGCCAGCAACCCGACACCGAGCCCGGCAATCACGGGAATCCAGACCGGCAAATCGGTCAGTGACGGGAACACCGCACGGGCGAAATCCGATGTCTGCGCCAGACTGGCTGCGATCATCGCCGACAAGGCGAGCACCGAGCCCGACGACAGGTCGATCCCGGTGGTGATGATCACCTGGGTCACGCCAATCGCCAGCAGGCCGATGATCGACACTTGCAGAATCATCAGCACCAGCCGTTGGGAGTTCATCAGAAAGCTCTGGTCGCGTACGATCCAGCCGAACAGTTCGAACACCAGGCCGATGCCGATCAGCACCAGGAAAATGCTCAGTTCCGTCGGAAAGCGCCGGCGACTCTTGACCGGTGCCGTGGCCGGTTTGTTTTCCAGTATCGCGTTCATAACCACTCACCTTTCTATCGCATCATCGACGGCGGCCTCGGCCACCACCGGCATCCATTAATGAACCGAGGACAGGCCCGAAGCCAGTTGCATCACCCGCTCCTGAGTCGCCTCGCTGCGGTCGAGGGTGCCCATCAGGTCGCCCTCGTGCATGACCATCACCCGGTCGCTCATGCCGAGCACTTCCGGCAGCTCCGAAGAAATCATGATCACCGCCATGCCTTCGCTGGCGAGGTAGGCGATGAGCCGGTAAATCTCGGCCTTGGCGCCTACATCGATGCCACGGGTCGGCTCGTCGAGAATCAGGATGCGCGGATTGGTCATCAGCCAGCGGGCCAGCAAGGCTTTCTGCTGATTGCCACCTGACAGGGTGTCGATGCACTGCTCCAGCGACGGGGTTTTAACCCGCAGCTTCTTGCACATGTCTTCGCACAAGGCGCGCAAGGCTTTTTGCTGGATGAATCCGTGGCCGGTGTAGTGCGGCAGGACGGCCATTTCCATGTTTTCCAGCACCGAGAGGCACGGGAACAGACCACTGAGCTTGCGATCCTCGGTCAACAGCGCGAAGCCCTTCTCGATCGCCATGTGCGGGTCGCTGATGCGCACCACCTCACCATCGAGACGGATCTCGCCACCATCGCTGGGCGTGATGCCGAAGATCGCTTCGGCCACGTTGGTCCGGCCGGAGCCCATCAACCCGGCGATGCCAAGGATTTCCCCGGCGTGCAGGTCGAAGGAGACACCCTTGAAAATGCCATCCAGCTTGAGGTCGCGCACTGACAGCAGCAGATCGCCAATCGGCTTTTCGCGCACCGGAAACAACTGGCTCAATTCGCGACCGACCATCATCGAAATCAGGCTGTCGCTGTCCATGGAATCAGCCCGTTGCAGACCGATATAGGCGCCGTCGCGAAATACCGCCACTTCATCGGCGATCGCGAACACTTCGTTCATTTTATGGGTGATGTAGATGATGCCTTTGCCCTGGTTTTTCAGGTCGGCAATGATCGAGAACAGATGGGCGACTTCCTTGTCGGTGATGGCCGACGTCGGTTCGTCCATGATCAGGATGTCGGAGTCGTAGGACACGGCTTTGGCGATCTCGACCATCTGCCGCTCGGCGATACTCAGATTGCCGACCTGCTCTTCAGGGTCGAGATTGATCCGCAGACGCTCCAGCAGTTTCGCCGTGCAGCGGTGCATTTCCCGGTGGTCGATCATGTGAAAGCCGTTGAGTTGCTCGCGGCCGATCCAGATGTTTTCGGCGATGCTCATGTGCGGCATCAGGTTGAGTTCCTGGTGGATCATCGCGATCCCGGCCTGAAGCGCTGCCAGCGGCGTTTCGAACACCACCGGCTTGCCCCGAAGGCGCAGCTCGCCGGCGTCTGGCTGGTAGATGCCGGCGATGATTTTCATCAGGGTGGATTTACCCGCGCCGTTTTCTCCCATGAGCGCCAGCACGGAACCGGGACGTACCCGCAGTTGCACGTCGGACAACGCCACCACACCGGGGAAACCCTTGCTGACATTGAGGATCTCCAGCAAGTACGGCTCTTCGACAGGTATTGAAGTGGGCGGGCTCCCCGTCAAAGGGGTGCTCGAAGCAGTCGCTGAAGCGAACATGATCAGGTACTCCATCAGCAAGGTCGCGTTCGCCACCTTGCGGGCTTATTGTTGTTATTGAACGGACGGACTATTTGAACTGGTCAACGTTTTGCGGCGTGATCAGACGAAACGGCACCCAGACCGCCGGCTCGACCGGCTCGTTCTTCGCCATTCTCACTGCGGTATCGATGGAGCCGTCGGCCTGACCCTTGGCGTCCTGGAACACGGAAGCGGCCAGCGAGCCCTTCTTCACAGCATTCAAGCCATCCGGCGTACCGTCGACACCCGCGATCAGCACGCTGCCTTTTGCGACGCCGGCCTGCTGCAGGGCCATCGCGGCACCGATCGCCATTTCGTCGTTGTTGGAGACGACCGCGTCGAACTTGCGGCCCTGGGTCAACCAGTCGTTGACCAGCGTCATGCCTTTATCCCGCAGCCAGACGCCGCTCTGCTCCTGCTCGACCTTGATGTCCGGGTATTTGGCCAGCACCTCTTTGACGCCCTTGGTGCGATTGGTGGTGGAGTTGTTCGCCAGATCACCCAGCAGAATCACGATGTCGCCCTTGCCGCCCATCTTGTCGGCCAGGTACTGCATCTGCATCTCGCCGGCCTCCAGGTCGTTGGAAGCAACGGTTACTACACCTTTGGGCAGGTTCAAGTCATCGGGGCGACGGTTGACGTAGACCAGCGGAATCCCGGCCTTCACCGCCGCTTCAGTGATCTTCTTGGTGGCGGCGGTATCCACCGGATTGACCACGATGGCGTCGACCTTCTGGCTGATGAAGCTTTCGACCTGGCTCAATTGCTTGACCACGTCGCTGCGGGCGTCTTCGAACTGCAGCTTGACGCCGTCGGGATAGGACTTGGCTTTCTTGTCCATGGATTCACGCAGGTAGGTCAGCCAGGTGTCATCAAACTGGGACATGCTGACACCGATCTTCATATCGGCCAGCACAGCGCCGCTGGCAAACATCAGGGACAAGGCCAGTGAAGCAAAACGGGTCTTGGTCTTCATGAAAAGTCTTTCTCCACATTCTTGTTGGTTTTATGGATGAGGCATGACGATTTCAGTAAGCGGACAAGCAGTCGAGGCGTTGGAACGTATCGCGAGACAGTAAATCTGGAATCGACTTTATTGGAAAATATTTTCCATATCAACCTATTTTAGAATTTTATTATGATTTTATTCCATGGCTCGCAAACTCACTCAGCTCCACCACTTGATGACGTTTGAAACTCAGGCGCGCAGCGTCTAGCACGCGGGTTGTCGCCAGTGCATCACGGGCGTCCACGGGCAGTGGGCCACCGTTTTGCAACGCGATTTGTAGCTGTAAATAGAACTGACTCCAGCATCCTCGTTCGGAAGGAACCCGTTCGCGCTCTTCTCCGTGCTCGAACCAGCCCCAACGCCGGTGCTCCTCGACGCCCCAGCGCTCGCCTTCGGTTTTCGGCGAGAGCCCGGCCAGCGCCATGGCCTCCTGCCCATCGAGCCCCTCGACGCTGTAACAACCCAGCGTGCCGCTCACCCGAAAGCGCGGGCCGGGGCTGTTTTCCAGGCAACTGCCGCCCAGGTGCGAGGTTACGCCGCTGGCATGGGTCAGGGACATGAAGAAGCCGTGATCGAACGCCTGGTCTTTCTCCAGGTAGTCCAGTTCGGCGTAAACCCGTGTCACCGGGCCGAACAGCAACAGCGCCTGATCGACCAGATGACTGCCAAGATCGCGCAAAAAACCACCGCCGCTGCCGTTGTGAACCGACGAGGGCGAGTAACGCTCGATCCGCGATTCGAAACGGCTGACCTGGCCCAGCGCGCCGGATTCGATGAGTTTGCGCACGGTTAGAAAGTCCGAATCCCAGCGCCGGTTCTGATAGACGCTGAGCCGCACATTCTGGCGTTCGGCCATGGTGATCAGGGTTTGCGCCTGCTGCCAGTCGGCGGCGAACGGCTTGTCGCTGACCACCGCCACCCCGTGTTCGATGCCGTCGAGCACCAGCGCCGGCCGCCCCTTTAGGGGTGTCGACACCACCAGGACATCGATCCCGGCTTCCACCAACTGGCCGATGCTGTCGAAGGCCGGCACACCCGGATGCTCCGCCGCCAGCAACTGTCGGCGCTCCACCGAACGGGTGACCACGCCGACGAACGTCGCCGCCGGCAGACTGCTGATCAGCGGAGCATGAAAAAACCGGCCGCCATGGCCGTAACCGACAAGTCCGATGCGCATGTCTGAACTCCTTCTTCTTGTTATGTCACCGCGTCTCGGAAAAACGCGGTGGTTGTGGGAGCAGCGTTAACCGTAGAACCTCGGGCGATCAGGCAGTGCAACGTTGACGATCGCCCCGCTGTTCTGCGCTTCGATGCACGCATCGGCGGCAACCGCGGCGGCGAACCCATCCCACGCCGAAGGCCCACCCACCTGCCCTGCCCGCACGCCATCGATGAACGCCTGCAACTCGACGTCATAGGCCGCGATGAAGCGATCCTTCCAGTCCATCAGAATCGCGTTGGACAGCTTCGCTCCGCTGCGCAATTGCACCTGGGACGGCTCCGGCAGTCTGGCGATGCCGGTCTCCCCCACCACTTCGCACTGAATGTCATAGCCGTACTGACAATTGACGAAAACCTCCACGTCGATACGCGTGCCCTTGGCGGTTTCCAGCAGCACGATCTGCGGATCTTTCAGATGCGCGAGAGCCTTGCTGCTCTTGCGCGGGAACACCACCTGCACCGAAACATAATCGTCGTCGAGCAACCAGCGCAGCACGTCCAGCTCATGGATCAGCGTGTCGGTGATCGCCATGTCGGTCTTGTAGTTTTCACCTACGGTCGGGTTGCGGTGGGCGCAGTGCAGCATCAACGGCTCGCCGATCTGGCCACTGTCGATCACCGACTTCAACGCGCGATAACCTTCATCGTACGGACGCATGAAACCGACCTGCACCAGCCGCTTGCCATGGGCCTCTTCGGCCTCGACGATCTTGCGGCAGCCTTCGGCGGTGACAGCCAGCGGCTTTTCGCAGAACACCGGTTTGCCCGCCGAAATCGCAGCCAGCACGAACTCTTCGTGACTCGGGCCCCAGGAGGTGACGAGGATCGCCTCGACGTCCGGCGCCTGGATCAGCGCGTGGCCGTCGGGATAGACCTCGGCGGTCAGCTTCAGGTCTGCCACGACCTTGGCCGCCTGCTGCAAATTGATGTCGGTAACCGCGACGACCTGGCTGTTGAGCAAGGTCTGGCTGCACCGACGGATGTGGTCCTGGCCGATGGCACCGGTGCCGATGACGCCTAGCCGCAACGCTTGGGAAAACAATGACATGAAAGGATTCCTTGTGGTTGTTCGATTCAGGGCAATCAGTACTGACGGGCCTTGGCCAGTCGTTCGTTCAGGGTTTTGGCCGCCGCTTCGGTACGGGCGCTGGTGGAGACTTGCGCCACGCCGACCCGCCACCACGACAGGTAACCGTGAATCATGGTCTTGGGCAGAACCTTGATGTCGATCAGGGTCGAGACCGTCTGCAAGCGCGCATCGGCCAGCGCCGCCCGCAGCTCTTCAACGGTGTTCACCTTGTAAGTCTTGCAGCCGTAGGCCGCCGCGCTCATGGCGAAATTCACCGGCACGAAAGCGCCGTCGAGCTGGCCGGTCTGCGGGTTGCGGAAACGGAACTCGGTGGCAAAGCTGTCCATGCCGTTGCCCATCTGCAGGTTGTTGATGCAGCCGAAGGTCATGTTGTCGAACAGCACCACGTTGATCTTGCGCCGCTCCTGGATCGAGGTGACCAGCTCCGAGTGCAGCATCATGTAGGAGCCGTCGCCCACCAGCGCATAGACCTCGCGCTCAGGCTCGGCGAGCTTCACGCCCAGCGCAGCATTCACCTCATAGCCCATGCACGAATATCCGTACTCGACGTGATAGGTGTTCACCCCCTTGCTGCGCCAGCTGCGTTGCAAGTCGCCGGGCAGGCTGCCGGCGGCGGCGACGATGACCGCGTCATCGGCGAGGGTTTCATTGAGCACGCCGAGCACGCGACTCTGGGTCAGACAGGAGCCGGTCAGCTCAATGAATTCGCGCAACACCGCCGAATCGAGGTGGTCGTTGATTTCCGGGAGGAAATCCCGGGCCTGATAGTCGATCTGATAAAGGCGATCCACCTCCTTGTCCAGTTGCGCCCTGGCCTGACGGGGTTCATCGCCCCAGCCGGAACGGTAGTCGCCCAGCGCTTCAGCCAGCGCCGACAAACCTGTTCGGGCGTCCGCCAGCAGTTGCACACCATCGAGTTTCAGGGCATCGCACGGGCTGATATTGAGGTTGAGAAACTGCACGTCAGGGTGCTGGAACAAGGATTTCGACGCGGTGGTGAAATCGCTGTAGCGGGTGCCAACACCGATGATCAGATCCGCCTCTTTGGCCAGCAGATTCGCCGCCAGGCAACCGGTTTCGCCAATGCCGCCGACGTTCAGCGGATGGCCGGAAACCACCGCACTCTTGCCGGCCTGGGTTTCAGCGAAAGGAATATCGAAACGCTCGGCAAACGCCTGCAACGCCGCGTTGGCGCCGGAATATTTGACGCCGCCACCACAGATGATCAACGGTTTGCGCTTGCCTTTGAACAGCGCCACGGCATCGCCGAGCATCGCTTCAGTGGCCGGACGACGCTCGATGCGGTGCACGCGTTTTTGCAGGAAGTAATCGGGATAATCGTAGGCTTCGGCCTGCACATCCTGCGGCAGGGCCAGGGTCACGGCACCGGTTTCGGCGGGGTCGGTGAGCACGCGCATGGCGTGGATCGCAGCGCTCATCAATTGCTCGGGGCGGTTGATGCGATCCCAGTATTTGCTCACGGACTTGAACGCATCGTTGGTGCTGATACTCAGGTCGTGGAACTGCTCGATCTGTTGCAACACCGGGTCCGGTTGACGACAGGCATAGACATCACCCGGCAACAGCAGCAAGGGAATCCGGTTGGCGGTCGCGGTGGCGGCAGCAGTCAGCATGTTCGCCGCACCCGGCCCCACGGACGAGGTGCAGGCGTAGATCTTGCGTCGCAGGTGCTGCTTGGCAAAACCGATCGCCGCATGGGCCATGCCTTGTTCGTTGCGGCCCTGATGGACGATCAGGTCACCGCTGTCCTGCTCCAGCGCCTGCCCCAGACCCAGCACGTTGCCGTGGCCGAAAATGGTAAAGATCCCGGCGACGAACTTGCTCTGAACGCCATCGACCTCGATGTACTGGTTGTCGAGGAATTTCACCAGGGCCTGAGCCATGGTCAGTCTTGTTGTGGTCATAACCGCACCTTTCAAATTCAGATCCGCCCCCCCTGCGAGGGGCACTGTCAACTCAGGGAGTTGCTCAGGTGGTCCATGCTCGCGCCAATCGCCGTCTGGATATCCGCCAGGCCATGGACGCTGTCGGCGAATGGTTCAAACGACAGGTAGCCGCTGTAGCCCCCAGCGAGCAGGCTGTTGATTTGTGCCGCGTTGCCGAGAATGTCGTCCGCCCCCACCAGCACCCGGTGACCATCGCAAAGGGTCGCCAGCGGCGCCTCGGTTTCCTCGACACCGGAGATGTGCACCAGCCCTGTCAGCTCAGGGAAAAACTCCTGCTCACCGGCCAAATGGTGATGAAAGGTGTCGTGCACCAGACGGAATACATCCAGCCCGCCGACCGCCTTGATCGCCTCCACCGCCGTGCGTTTGCGGCGCAGCGAGCAGGCTTTGAAACCCAGTGGCTCGATGAATCCCAGCAGGCCGTGATCGCGCAGGATCGGCGCCAGCTCACTCAATGCGGTGCGCAGGCCCGACGCACGTTCGGCGACGCTGCGCGGATCGGCGCGATCGTTCAACGGGCACATCACCAGCCCCCGCGCACCACAATCGCGGGCATAGGCAGCCAGCTTCAAGGCCTGCGCGCGGCGCTCGTCATTCCACACATCAAACGGATACAGCGCGTTGATCGACAGCACGCTGATGCCATGGGCCGCGCACAACTCACGCACGTGTTCGGGTGCGGTGCCGTCATCGATCTCGACGCCTTTGAGGTCGTTGCGGATCTCGATGGCGTCAGCCTTGAGGGTCACCGCCAATTCGATGAACGCCGGCAGGGATAAACGTGGAGCGACCATTCGGTTCAGGGCAAAACGCAGGGGAGTACTCATTCTTGTTGTTCTCCGCGCAGGTGAATTATTTGGCCGTCGGCATGCTGAATTCCGGGCCCTTGGCAATGCTGTCGGGCCAGCGCTGCATCACGCTTTTGTAGCGACTGTAAAAACGAATGCCTTCTTCCCCGTAGGCATGGTGATCGCCGAACAGCGAGCGCTTCCAGCCACCGAACGAATGCCAGGCCATGGGCACCGGAATGGGCACGTTGATGCCGACCATGCCGACCTTGATGGTGCGGGCGAAGGCACGGGCTATCCCGCCATCGCTGGTGAAGCACGACACGCCGTTGCCGAATTCATGGGCGTTGATCAGCGCCACGGCACTGGCGAAGTCCGGCACGCGGACGATGCCCAGCACCGGCCCGAAGATTTCCTGCTGATAGATGCTCATGTCGGTGGTGACGTGATCGAACAGCGTCGCCCCGACGAAAAAGCCCGCCTCGGCCCCCGGCACCTTGAAGTGGCGGCCATCGACAATCAGCTGCGCGCCCTGGGCCACGCCCTGATCGATAAAGCCTTCAACCCTGGCCTTGTGTTCGGCGGTGACCAGCGGGCCCATGTCGTTGTCGCCTTGCAGACCGTTGCCGACTTTCAACTGATCGATGCGCGGCAACAGTTTGGCAATCAGTTGATCGCCGACTTCGCCGACCGCAACCGCAATTGAAATTGCCATGCAGCGTTCACCGGCCGATCCGTAAGCGGCGCCGATCAAGGCATCCGCCGCTTGATCCAGATCCGCGTCGGGCATGACGATCATGTGATTCTTCGCGCCGCCCAGCGCCTGCACCCGCTTGCCGCGCGCGGTTGCCTGCTGGTGGATGTACTCGGCAATCGGCGTCGAACCGACAAACGAAATCGCCTCGATGTCCGGGTGCTGCAGCAAGGCGTCGACCGCCGCCCTGTCGCCCTGGACCACGTTGAACACACCGTCCGGCAAACCGGCTTCGGTCAACAGGCGAGCCATCAGCAAACTGGCGGACGGATCGCGCTCGGACGGTTTGAGGATGAAGCAGTTGCCGGTGACCAGCGCCAGCGGAATCATCCACAGCGGCACCATCACCGGGAAGTTGAACGGCGTGACTCCGGCGCAGACGCCGAGCGGCTGACGCAGGTTCCAGTTGTCGATGCCGCCGCCGATGTTGTCGCTGAACTCGGTCTTCAACAGGTTCGGTGCACCGCAGGCGTACTCGACGATTTCAATGCCTCGTGTGACTTCGCCCTTGGCGTCGGAAAAGACCTTGCCGTGTTCGCGACTGATGATTTCGGCCAGTTCGTCGTGATGACGATCGAGCAATTCCTTGAACTTGAACATCACCCGCGAACGGCGCAGGGACGATTGCTCGGACCAGGCCGGGAATGCCTTGAGCGCCGATGCGACGGCAGCGTCCACGGTCTTCTGGCTGGCCAACCCGACCCGCGCCTGAACGCCGCCGGTGGCCGGATTGAAGACATCGCTGAATCGTTCGCTACCGCTGTCCTGCACCTGACCGTCGATGTAGTGGCCTATGACCGGGGCGTCGCTCATTGTTCTTGTTCTCCGTGCGAAAGTTGGAATTCAGAGATCCAGCAGCCAGCTGTGCTGCGGGTCGTTATGGAACTGCCAGACGCGTTTCGGCCCTGCCATCACGTTCAGGTAATAAGATTCGTAGCCATACGGCACGCTGACCGGGTGATAGCCCTTGGGCACGACCACCAGATCGCTGTTTTCCACGGCCATGGCTTGATCGATGCTGCGGTCGTCGGTGTAGACCCGCTGGAACACGAAGCCTTGGGGCGGGTTGATCTGGTGGTAGTAGGTTTCTTCTAGAAAGCTCTGGTGTGGCAGGTCGTCGGTGTCGTGCTTGTGCGGCGGGTAGCTCGACGAGTGCCCGGATGGCGTGCGCACTTCCACCACCAGCAGCGAATGAGCCGGCTCGCTGTCCGGCAGGATGTCGCAGACATAGCGGGTATTGGCGCTCTTGCCCCGCACGCTGCGCTTCATGGTTTCAGGCCTGATCAGGCGCGGACCGAGACCCATGGTGGTCGAACCGGGAGCCGCGCAAACCGCCACTTGCGCATCACTCAATGCCACCACCTGCGCCTGACTGCCGGGTGGCAAGTACGCGGCGAACGGGGATTTGTCTTCGAACACCGACTGGCGATCACCGAGGTTGTCCCAGTTGAAGGTCCCCAGCCCCAGTGCCTCGCCGTGGATGCCGACCCGACCGCTGAGCAACACCAGGCACAGCTCCTTGTCGCCCGCCGCGACAGGCAAGGTTTCACCCAGGCTCAACCGGTAGGCGGCGAAACCGACGTATTGCAACTCACCTTCAGCCAGCTCGACCATGGTCCGGCCACGGGCATTGCTTTTGACCAGCAGGCTCATCGTGCAGCCCTCTCGTCGAGCAGCGCGCGCAAGGTGTCGAAGCCTTTTTTCGCGTAGACGTAACTCGGCGCCACTGCCGGATCCTGCTCGGCTTCGACCACCAGCCAGCCGTGGTAATCGGCCGCCAGCAGCACGTCCAGCAGTTCGGCGAAGTCGATGTCGCCATCCCCCGGCACGGTGAACGTGCCGTTGATGATGCAGTCGGGGAAGCTCCACAGATTGTTACGCGCCAGTTGCACCACCGGTTTGCGCACGTCCTTGAAGTGCACGTGGCAGATGCGCGACAGGTGTTTGCGCAGCACCTGCAAGGGTTCACCGCCGCCCATGTAGCAATGGCCCGAATCGAACAGCAGCCCGACTTCACTGCCGGTCAGCGCCATCAGGGTGTCGATGTCCGACGGGGATTCGATGTAGGCGCCCATATGGTGGTGATACGCCAGACGCACGCCTTGGGACAGGGTGAAGCGTGCCAGTTCGGTCAGCTTGTCGGCGTACTGCTGCCACGCCTGTTCGGTGTGAAAACGCGGGCGCTCGACCAGCGGAATACGCTGGCCCTGAATGGAATCGGCGACTTCACCGTAAACCAGCACGTTCGCGCCGTTCTTCGCCAGCAACTCGACATGGCTGGCAATCGCGTCGATTTCCTCGGCGACCGAACGGCGCACCAGGCGACTGGAATACCAGCCGGACACTAGCGCCAGGTCATACGGGCGCAGCACGTCGCCAACGCCTTTGGCGTCCTTGGGAAACTTGCCGTTGAGTTCGAAGCCTTCATAACCGATGACCTTGCCTTCGCTGAGGGCGGTGCTCAGCGGTGTTTCACCACCGAGGGACGGCAGGTCGTCGTTGCTCCAGGAAATCGGGTTGATGCCAATTCGGATAGCGGGCATGGCTGCACCTTTTATTGTTATTTCTAGAGTGTTCAACTGCGGCTCAGGCCCGGGCCGTGCGCCAGGCATCGATCAGCTCGACGAAGGTTCCCTGTACCTGGCGGATCAGCGTCTCGTCGTCGATCTCCCCGGCCAGCCAGGCGCGGCTCGGCTCCTGAAAAATCGTCCGACCCACGGCGAACCCACGGCAAGTCTGGCTCTGACTGGCCTGTTGAAAGCCTTCGGCCAACGCTGATGCCGGGGCATTCAGGCCCAGCAGCACCACACCTCGGCAATAGGGATCGCGCGCCTGGATCAGTTCGTCGAGCTGTTGCCATTCCTCGGCGCTTTGCGCTTCGATCTTCCACCACGCCGGGTAGATGCCCAGGTTGTAGAGGCGTTTGAGCGCGCGATACAGCACGTCGGGATGCGGTGAGGGGTGATCCTTGGGCGGGATGATTTCCAGTAGCAGTTCATGACCACTGACTTGCGATGCCTGATACAGCGCCTTGATCTGCGCTTCCTGCTCCAGCCGCAGCATCGGCTCGTCGTCCGGGTGGAATTGCACCAGGCATTTGATGATTTGTTCTTGCGGCCAGGCGATCAGGTTGCTGCCGATCGAGCGCCCGTGTTCGAAGGCCAGCGGCCGCGAACCCTGCACTTCAACCGGACGCGCCACCCACCAGCCTCGACCGGTAGCGGCGTTCAGCGAGTCCTGGCCGAAACGCTGATCAGCCAGCAGCCCGACATCGGCTTCTATGCCCTGCTCGCGCAGATCGCTTTCGACCCGCTCCACGGCTTTGATGAACAGTTGCTTGAGTTCGCCGATGGCGCCGAGGTCGCGCCCCCCCTTCTGGGCCAGCTCCACCAGTTGCCCGCGATGGTCGAAGGCAAAGATGAACAGTTGCTTCCACTGTTTGCGCGGCACACTGACCTGATGCAGGCGTTGCAGGGTGACGTCCTGATCCGGCCGGGTAATCGGCACCGGGCTGCTGAACAGGTAATCGAGCTCGGCACGGGTTGGCATCGCCGGCGCGCAGGCATGGCGCGATACCACCAGACCACCGCAGGCATTGGCCAACTGGCAGCAACGCTCGTCGCTGGCGTCCTCCAGCCAGCCGCTGAGGAAACCCGACATGAACGCATCGCCGGCGCCCAGCACGTTCAGCACCTCGACCCGCACACCGGGATAAATCGCGCCGTCTTCAAGACGCACCGGAATCTCTCCGTGAATAACCGTACAACCTTGCGGACCGAGCTTGACCACCAGGGTCGCCGCGCTCAACCGTCGGACATTGCGCAGCGCGGTGAGCAAATCCTCTGAACCGCCGGCCATCAGAAACTCTTCTTCGGTCCCGACCACAAGGTCGAAGCGCGGGAGGATTTGCTGCACATGGTGAGTGACGTTCTGATCGGCAACGAAACGGGTTTCGCCGTCCGCCTTGCCAGCAAGCCCCCACAGAACCGGGCGATAGTCGATGTCCAGCACTCGTTTGACGTTGTGCTTTTCGGCGTAGTCCAGCGCCTGGATGCTCGCCTTGTAGACGCCGTCGGTGGAGAAATGGGTGCCGGTGATCAGCAAGGCCTTGCTGGAGGCGATAAAGGCTTCGCTGATGTCTTCGGCCCGCAGCGCCATGTCGGCGCAATTCTCACGGTAGAAGACCAGGGGAAAGGTTTCCCGATCCTTGAGACCGAGCAGCACCATCGCGGTCAGTCGCTCCGGATCGACCTTGATGCCGCTGACATCGCAACCTTCACGGGCCAGGGATTCGATCAGGAAACGCCCCATGTGATCGTCGCCGGTGCGGCTCAGCATCGCCGACCTGAGCCCCAGCCGGGCGGTGCCGAACGCGATGTTGGCGGAAGAGCCTCCGAGGTATTTGGCGAAGCTGCTCACATCCTCCAGCCGTGCCCCGACTTGCTGCGCATAGAGGTCGACGCCGAGGCGTCCGAGACAAATCAGATCCAATTGACGTCCACTGGCAAAACGAGTCTGGCCCATGCTGGCTCCTGTTATTTTTATCAGCCTGTACCCGGGGCGATGACGGCGCCGGACACTCTTGGTGGATGCAGACTAAAACGAGCCGGATCGAACAATCAATAAATATTCCAATTATTTTTCACGTGGAATATTTTTTCCAATAAACTCCAGTGCAAGCGCTCCAGACGCAGTGCATCGTTTCAGCAGGCATCCCGCTGGCGCAAGCCCAAGATTTTGTCCGGGCCTAGCCTGTAGACTGCGCACAGCCAACCTATTGTCCTGGGACGCGGTGAACCACCGTCGCTATAAGTACAAGCCAAGAACAAGCCAGAAGGATTATCTATGTCCCGCACCGATCAGCCGGCTACCGCCGAGAGCACGCCCGAGAGCGATCTTGCCAGCCCCCCGATCAATGCCGAGCGCCTGCTGCAGCTCATCACCCGCGAATACGAAAGCCTGCCGCGCCAGCTCAAACGCATCGCCAGTTACATGAGCCAGCAAAGCGATCGGATCATGGTCGACCGCATCAGCGACATCGCCCGCGAGTGCGAAGTGCACCCGTCAGCCATCGTGCGGTTTTCCCAGCGTTTCGGTTTTAGCGGTTTCAGTGAAATGCAGGCGCTGTTCCGCGAGGCGTACACCCACAAAGCCACGCCGGTGCAGAACTACCAACAGCGCATTCGCAGCATGATCGCCAACAAGTCGCAGAAAGCCAGCGGCGGCGATCTGGCCCGCGAATGCATCGACGCCACCCTGTCGGGCATCGAACGACTGGGGCAGGAACTCGATGACCAGGCCTTCGAGAAGGCCGTGGACCTGGTGGTCAATGCCGACAATATCTACGTGGTCGGCGTGCGCCGCTCGTTCGCGGTGGCCGACTATCTGGTCTACAACCTGCAACATACCAACAAGCGCATCCATCTGGTCTCGGGCCTCGGCGGCAGTTATCGCGAGCAGATGCGCAGCGTGCGCGCCAATGACCTGGTGATCGCCATCAGCTTCACGCCGTACGGCAAGGAAACCCAGCACTGCCTGCGCATTGCCCAGCACCATCAGGCGAAAACCCTGATCATCACTGACAGCAATCTCTCGCCATTGGCCAAGCGCGCCAACACTTTGCTGCTGGTCAATGAAGGTAGCTCGTTTGCGTTCCGCTCCTTGAGTGCGACCCTGTGCCTTTGCCAGGCGCTGTTTATCGCCGTGGCCTATCGACTGGAGTTGAAGGTGGATGAGATTCACGAGCAGGTCGGGTTCGAAGACTGACCGGAGAACCGACATTCCACCGAGCGCGGCAATTCAAAATATTAATTCCATTATTTGAAAGTAGTGAATTTTTATTCTATAAACAGGATCTCTGAAAACAAGAACTCAAAGGATCCTGTCATGCGTGAACTCGGAATCGGTCTTATCGGCACGGGTTTCATGGGGCGAGCACACGCCCTGGCCTTTCGCAACGTCAGTGCGGCATTCGAACTGCCCTTCACCCTTCGCCTGGCCGCCCTGGCTGACGCCGATCCCGCACGCGCACAAGCTTGCGCCACCGCCTGGGGCTTCGATCAGGCCCATGGCGATTGGCAGCGATTGATCGACGACCCCAAGGTCAACCTGATCGCAATCACTACACCCAATCACCTGCACTACCCGATGGCCATGGCCGCGCTTGCCGCTGGCAAACCGGTGTATTGCGAAAAGCCATTGGCGGTGAATCTTGAACAAGCTCATGCGATGCACGTGGCGGCGAAGCACGCCGGCGTCGTCACCCGGGTCGGCTACAACTACCAGCACAACCCGATCATCGGCCTGGCACGCGAGCTGATCCTGAGTGGCGAACTCGGCGAGATCATCAGCTTTCAAGGTGAATTCAGCGAAGATTTCATGGCCGATCCAGCCTCCCCCTGGTCGTGGCGCTGCGAACCCGAACATGCCGGTGGAGCCCTGGCGGATCTAGGCAGTCACCTGCTCGCCATGGCGCGCCACCTGCTGGGCGATGTCGAAGCGGTGTGCGCCGACTCTCAGACCGTCCATCGCCAGCGCCCGGCCACGCCCGGCAGCCAGGAACAACGCCGCATTGCGGTCGACGATCAGGCCCAAGCGCTGTTGCGCTTTGCCAGCGACGCGCGCGGCACTTTCAGCAGCAGTTGGCTCAAGCATGGCTACAAGAATCATCTGAGCTTCGAGATCAGCGGCACCCGAGGCACCTTGGCGTTCGATCAGGAGCGATTGAACGAGCTACGCCTGTGTCGCGCCGGCCAGGGCGGCTTCCAGCGTTTACTGGCCGGACCGGACTTGCCCGGCTACGCAGCATTCAGCCCGGCGCCGGGGCACCAGCTGGGTTACAACGAGCTGAAAACACTGGAAGTGCATGAACTGATCATGGCGTTGGCCGGGAATGGGCAAACGGGGACTGATTTCGAGGAGGCATTTGAAGTGGAGCGACTGGCGACAGCGATTCGGGTCGCGGCTGAGGAGCGGCGCTGGGTGTCTGTCAGTGAAATCACTGGCTAGTTTTGTGGGGGCACAAAAAAGCCGATCTGGCTGATCGGCTTGAGTGTCTGAATTTATTGAAGAGGAAACTGGGTCTCCCTACAAAAGTCACTGCGCATGAAAAAGCCCAACTCGCTAAAGTTGGGCTAAGTCATTGAATTATATGGTCGGGACGGAGTGATTCGAACACTCGACCCCTAGCACCCCATGCTAGTGCGCTACCGGACTGCGCTACGCCCCGACTAGGCGTGAAAACTGTTCCTCATGTCGAAGAACGCTCAAGAATATATCGCAAGCTTTTGAAAACTGGAAGTATTTAAAAGCAGGAAATTATTTCTTGAGAACCACCAAAACATCTTCGAGCTCGGCGATCATCTGGCGGATCATTTGCTTGTATTGGGTTGTGTCGTCTTTGGCCTCATCACCGGACAGTCGCAAACGTGCGCCGCCGATGGTGAACCCTTGATCGTAAAGGAGCGCGCGGATTTGCCGGATCATCAGCACATCCTGGCGCTGATAATACCGGCGGTTTCCGCGGCGTTTGACGGGGTTGAGCTGAGGAAACTCCTGCTCCCAGTAGCGCAGCACATGTGGTTTTACCGCACACAGCTCGCTGACTTCACCGATGGTGAAGTAGCGTTTGCCCGGGATGACGGGTAGTTCGTCGTTATGACTTGGTTCCAGCATAAGCCTCAACTCGGGCTTTCAACTTCTGCCCTGGACGAAAGGTGACCACACGGCGAGCCGTGATCGGGATTTCTTCCCCCGTTTTCGGGTTGCGGCCAGGCCGCTGGCGTTTGTCCCGAAGGTCGAAATTGCCGAAACCCGACAATTTGACCTGCTCGTTGTCTTCAAGAGCGTGCCTGATTTCCTCGAAAAACAGTTCTACCAATTCCTTGGCTTCCCGCTTGTTCAGGCCCAGCTCTTCATACAGACGTTCCGCCATCTCAGCTTTCGTCAAAGCCCCCATACGTCACTTCCTTAACGTGGCGTTCAACCTTTGTTCGAGCGAGGTGAGGATATTTTGCGTCGTCGAATTCACCTCATCGTCATTAAGAGTGCGCGATGGATGCTGCCAGGTCAAGCCGACTGCAAGGCTTTTTCTATCAGGATCAATACCTTTACCCTGATACACGTCAAATAGCCTGAGGTCTGTCAGCCATTCGCCTGCATTTTCACGGATTACGTCCAGTACAGCCGAGGCTGCAACGTCTTTGTGCGCAATCAGTGCAAGGTCACGACGCACTTCAGGAAAGCGCGACAACTCGTGGAATTTAGGCATTTTGCCGAGTGCCACTTCAGCCAGAACCAGCTCGAAAACGAAGACCGGACGGTCGAGACCGAGAGATTTCGACAGCTCAGGGTGAATCGCGCCGATAAAGCCGACTTCACGCCCTTCACGTTCAATGCGCGCGGTTTGACCCGGGTGCAGTGCCGGGTGCTTGCCCGGAGTGAAAGTGAACGAATCCAGCGCACCGGCAAAACCCAGCACCGCTTCCACGTCGGCCTTGACGTCGAAGAAGTCCACGGTATCGCGACCTTGCGCCCAGCCTTCCGGCAAACGGCTACCGCAGACAACACCAGCCAGCATCGGCTCTTGCTTCAGGCCTTCCAGCTGACCAACGAAGCGCAGACCGCTCTCGAACAGGCGAACGCGATCCTGCTGACGATTCAGGTTGTGCAGCAGCGCCTTGACCAGACCCGGCCACAGCGACGAACGCATCGCAGCCATGTCGTTGGAGATCGGGTTCGCCAACAGCAGTGGTTCAACACCTGGATTGAACAGCTCGAACTGTTTTGGATCGATGAAGCTGTAAGTGATCGCTTCCTGATACCCACGAGCGACCAGCAGACGACGCAGCTCAGGCAGATCGCTACGCGCCTCAGCCTTGGCTTGCGGCGCCAGACGAGCTTGCGGGTAACGAACCGGCAGACGGTTGTAACCGTACAGACGCGCCAGCTCTTCGATCAGATCGACTTCCAGGCTGATATCGAAGCGATGGCTTGGCACTTCTACGCGCCACTGCCCTGCTCCCTCGGCGGAAACTGTCAGACCCAAAGCGTTGAGCAGACGCTCGACTTCGGCCGAATCCATTTCCATGCCCAGCATCTGGGTGATGCGCTGAGCGCGCAGAGTGATCGGCGCGATCGACGGCAAGTGCTGCTCGCTGACGGTCTCGATGATCGGACCCGCTTCGCCACCGGTGATTTCCAGCAGCAGGCCAGTGGCGCGCTCCATGGCTTCACGGGCCAGTTGCCAGTCCACGCCACGCTCGTAGCGGTGCGAAGCATCAGTGTGCAGACCGTAAGAGCGAGCCTTGCCCGCCACAGCGATCTGATCGAAGAATGCACTTTCGAGGAACACGTCACGAGTGGTCGCGGACACGCCGCTGTGCTCGCCACCCATCACGCCGGCTATCGCCAGAGCGCGAGTGTGGTCGGCGATTACCAGCGTATCGCTACGCAGGCTGACTTCCTGACCGTCGAGCAATACCAGCTTCTCGCCTTCCTCAGCCATGCGCACACGAATGCCGCCGTTGATTTCAGCGAGGTCGAATGCGTGCAGCGGTTGACCCAGTTCAAGCATCACATAGTTGGTGATGTCGACCGCAGCGTCAATGCTACGCACTTCGGCGCGACGCAGACGCTCAACCATCCACAGCGGCGTAGGCTTGGACAGGTCAACGTTGCGGATGACACGGCCCAGGTAACGCGGGCAGGCAGCAGGTGCCAGGACTTCTACCGAACGCACTTCATCGTGCACGGCCGGAACGCTCATCACCACCGGGCGAGTAACCGGAGCGTCGTACAACGCACCGACTTCACGAGCCAGACCAGCCAGAGACAGACAGTCGCCACGGTTCGGGGTCAGGTCGACCTCGATGCTGGCGTCTTCCAGCTCCAGATAAACGCGGAAATCTTCGCCCACCGGCGCATCGGCCGGCAGCTCCATCAGACCGTCATTGCCTTCACCGACCTGCAGCTCGGTTTGCGAGCACAGCATGCCGTTGGACTCGACGCCGCGCAGCTTGGCTTTCTTGATCTTGAAATCGCCCGGCAGCTCGGCTCCGATCATGGCGAACGGAATCTTCAGGCCCGGACGCACGTTTGGCGCACCGCACACGACCTGGAAGGTTTCCGTGCCATTGCTGACTTGGCAAACACGCAGCTTGTCGGCGTCAGGGTGCTGCTCGGTACTCAGTACCTCGCCCACCACCACACCACTGAATGCACCGGCGGCCGGCGTAACGCTATCGACCTCAAGACCGGCCATCGACAGACGAGCAACCAGCTCGTCGCGATTTACCTGCGGGCTAACCCAGCCACGCAGCCATTGTTCACTGAATTTCATCCTGCTCTCCTAAGAATTCGTTACGACTAGCGAAATTGCGCGAGGAACCGCAAGTCGTTGTCGAAGAACAGACGCAAGTCGTTCACGCCGTAACGCAGCATGGCCAGACGCTCGACGCCCATGCCGAAGGCAAAGCCCGAGAACTCTTCCGGATCGATCCCGGACATGCGCAGCACATTCGGGTGAACCATGCCGCAGCCCATCACTTCCAGCCAGCCGGTCTGCTTGCAGACGCGGCAGCCTTTGCCGCTACACATCACGCATTCCATGTCGACTTCAGCGGATGGCTCGGTGAACGGGAAGTAGGAAGGACGGAAACGCACCGCCAGTTCTTTTTCGAAGAACACCCGCAGGAACTCTTCGATAGTCCCTTTCAGGTCGGCGAAATTGATGTCGCGATCGACCAGCAGGCCTTCGACCTGGTGGAACATCGGCGAGTGGGTGATATCGGAGTCGCTGCGATACACACGGCCTGGGCAGACGATGCGGATCGGCGGCTGTTGCGATTCCATGGTGCGGACCTGTACCGGCGAGGTATGGGTGCGCAACAGCATGTTCGCATTGAAATAGAAGGTGTCGTGCATCGACCGGGCCGGGTGATGGCCTGGGATGTTGAGCGCCTCGAAGTTGTGATAATCGTCTTCGACCTCAGGACCTTCGGCAATGCCGTAGCCGATGCGGGTGAAGAACTGTTCGATACGTTCCAGAGTCCGGGTTACCGGATGCAGACCACCGGAGGTCTGGCCACGGCCCGGCAGGGTTACGTCAATGGACTCGGCGGACAGTTTGGCAGCCAGTTCGGCTTCCTCAAACAGAGCCATGCGCGCATTGAGAACGCCTGTGACACGTTCCTTGGCAACGTTGATCAGGGCGCCGACTTGCGGACGCTCCTCTGCCGGCAAATTCCCCAGGGTCTTCATCACCTGAGTCAATTCACCCTTTTTGCCAAGGTATTGAACCCGGATTTGCTCCAGGGCATTGATATCTTCAGCGCTTTGCACAGCCTCTAGTGCTTGAGAGACCAGCGCATCCAGGTTTTCCATGTACAGACTCCAGATACAAAATAGGGGAAGAGCTTGAAGGCTCTTCCCCTATTTATGACGTTTACCACCTGACCCCACAGAGGTGAGGCCGGGTGACTGTCGGGGGTACTTAAGCCAAGGTGGCTTTAGCTTTCTCGACAATCGCGGCAAACACCGCTTTTTCGTTCACTGCCAGATCAGCCAGAACCTTACGGTCGATCTCGATGGACGCTTTTTTCAGGCCAGCGATGAAACGGCTGTAGGACAGACCGTTAACACGAGCACCAGCGTTGATACGAGCGATCCACAGAGCGCGGAACTGACGTTTTTTCTGACGACGGTCACGGTAGGCGTATTGGCCTGCCTTGATTACCGCTTGCTTGGCAACACGGAATACGCGCGAACGTGCACCGTAGTAGCCTTTAGCAAGTTTCAGAATTTTTTTGTGACGCTTACGGGCAATGACGCCACGCTTTACACGAGCCATGAGTTACTTCCTCTATTCTTGACTAAAATTAACGAAGGCGCAGCATGCGCTCGACTTTTGCCACGTCAGACGGATGCAGCAAGCTGCTACCGCGCAGTTGACGCTTACGCTTGGTCGACATTTTAGTCAGGATGTGGCTCTTGAAAGCGTGCTTGTGCTTGATACCGTTAGCAGTTTTCAGAAACCGCTTAGCAGCACCACTTTTCGTTTTCATCTTTGGCATGTTCGGATACTCCGCATTCAGTTGATAAACATAATCAGAAGGCCTGCCGTGCCCTGTTGATTACTTCTTCTTTTTCGGGGCGATGACCATGATCAGCTGGCGTCCTTCCATCTTAGGATGCTGTTCGACCGAACCGTACTCGAGCAGGTCAGCTTCAACCCGCTTGAGGAGTTCCATCCCCAGCTCCTGGTGGGCCATCTCACGGCCGCGGAATCGCAAGGATACCTTGGCCCTGTCCCCGTCACTCAGGAAACGTACCAGGTTGCGCAGTTTTACCTGGTAATCCCCTTCCTCCGTCCCTGGACGAAACTTGATTTCTTTTACCTGAATCTGCTTCTGGTTCTTCTTCGCCGCAGCAATCTGCTTCTTCTTTTCGAAGATCGATTTGCCGTAGTCCATCACACGGCAAACCGGTGGGACTGCGTCTGCAGAGATTTCTACCAGATCAAGCTTTGCTTCTTCAGCAATACGAAGCGCTTCATCAATCGAGACGATGCCAATCTGCTCGCCATCAGCGCCAATTAACCGAACCTCGCGTGCCGAGATATTCTCGTTGATCGGGGCTTTCGGTGCAGCTCGTTTATCTTGTCTCATTTCACGCTTAATAATAATTACTCCGAATCTGGGCGACCACGCCGGGAAACCGCTTGCGCGAGAAACTCAGCGAACTGGGCGACGGGCATCGAGCCCAGGTCAGCACCTTCACGAGTACGCACAGCGACAGTCTGCATCTCGACTTCCTTATCCCCAATAACCAAGAGATATGGAACCTTGAGCAAAGTATGCTCGCGGATTTTAAAGCCGATCTTTTCATTTCTCAAGTCAGACTTGGCACGAAACCCGCTTTCGTTGAGAGTTTTTTCGACCTGAGCAACAAAATCTGCCTGTTTATCAGTGATATTCATGATCACTGCCTGGGTTGGCGCCAGCCACGCAGGGAATGCACCTTCGTAGTGCTCGATCAGAATCCCGACGAAACGCTCGAACGAACCGAGGATCGCACGGTGCAACATGACCGGATGCTTGCGGCTGTTGTCTTCGGAGACGTATTCGGCACCAAGACGCACTGGCAGGTTGAAATCGAGCTGCAAAGTACCACATTGCCACACGCGACCGAGGCAATCTTTCAGCGAGAACTCGATCTTCGGACCATAAAAAGCGCCCTCGCCCGGCTGCAGATCGTACGGAAGGCCCGCGCTATCAAGGGCCGCGGCCAAAGCAGCTTCGGCGCGATCCCACAGCTCGTCGGAACCAACGCGTTTTTCCGGACGAGTGGACAGTTTCATCTCGACGTCGGTGAAGCCGAAGTCGCGGTAAACATCCATGGTCAGCTTGATGAACGCGGCGGATTCGGCCTGCATCTGCTCTTCGGTGCAGAAAATGTGGGCGTCGTCCTGGGTGAACGCACGCACACGCATGATGCCGTGCAGCGCACCCGATGGCTCGTTACGGTGGCAGGCACCGAACTCGGCCAGACGCATCGGCAGTTCGCGGTAGCTCTTCAGCCCCTGATTGAACACTTGCACGTGGCAAGGGCAGTTCATCGGCTTGATCGCGTAGTCGCGGCTTTCCGACTCGGTTGTGAACATGTTGTCGGCGTAGTTGGCCCAATGCCCGGACTTTTCCCACAGGCTACGGTCAACGACTTGCGGCGTCTTGATCTCGAGATAGCCATTATCGCGCTGCACCTTGCGCATGTACTGCTCGAGTACCTGGTACAGAGTCCAGCCATTCGGGTGCCAGAACACCATGCCCGGCGCTTCTTCCTGGGTGTGGAACAGGCCCAGGCGCTTGCCGATCTTGCGGTGATCGCGCTTTTCAGCTTCTTCGATTCGCTGGATGTAGGCAGCCAGCTGCTTCTTGTCAGCCCAAGCGGTGCCGTAAACGCGCTGCAATTGCTCGTTCTTGGCATCACCGCGCCAGTAGGCGCCGGACAGCTTGGTCAACTTGAAGGACTTCAGGAAGCGGGTGTTCGGCACGTGCGGACCGCGGCACATGTCGACGTATTCTTCGTGATAGTACAGGCCCATGGCCTGCTCATTCGGCATGTCCTCGACCAGGCGCAGCTTGTAGTCTTCGCCGCGAGCCTTGAACACTTCGATCACTTCGGCACGCGGAGTGACTTTCTTGATGACGTCGTAATCGGTATCGATCAGCTGTTGCATGCGCTGTTCGATGGCCGCCATGTCGTCCGGCGTAAAAGGACGCTCGAAGGCGATGTCGTAATAGAAGCCTTCGTCAATGACCGGACCGATGACCATTTTGGCCGTCGGGTACAACTGCTTGACCGCATGGCCAACCAGGTGGGCGCAAGAGTGGCGAATGATCTCCAGCCCCTCTTCATCCTTTGGCGTGATGATTTGCAGCGTTGCGTCGCTGTCGATGATGTCGCAGGCGTCGACCAGCTTGCCGTTGACCTTGCCGGCCAGGGTGGCCTTGGCCAGGCCTGCACCGATAGAGGCGGCGACCTCGGCTACGGAAACAGGGTGATCGAATGAACGTTGACTGCCGTCGGGAAGAGTAATAGTTGGCATGGCGCCTCCTCTCCTAGTGGTGACCCCTACCAAAGGTCACGTGGGTTGGGATGAGCCAGTACAAGATCCGATCCAGGCCATTCAATGACGAACGCCTGCCTTACAGCGGCAGGAGCCTTGCGGCCAACCGGAAAACCGAACCAGAGTGACTGGGATTCAAATCAGAGTATTCGTACGCCGCCGCTTCCGGGACTGAAGGTCATCCGGAGCCTGCGAACGCCCGAGTCGGGCATCCTAGCACAGATGAACGGTCACAGCAGCGAACGAATTGAGCCAGCCCCTGATTGCTCATTTTAACGGTGCGCGGTGAACTTGAGATGTACGACTAACCTCAAATGGGCTGAGAATTACCCCGAATTACTCAAACCAAGGAGTTTCAGACATGCGCCTTATCCGACTTTTCGCCTTCGCGGCTCCCCTGGCAATGCTGCTGCCGCTGAGCGCTCAGGCTGCCTGGCCTGCGGGCGTGAAAGAGCAATACATGAATGACTGCACCAAAGCCGCCAGCCAAAGCGTCAACCCGACCGTGGCCAAGCAGCACTGCACCTGCGGTGCCGACGTTCTGGAGAAGAAATTCACCTCCCAGGAAATCGCTCAACTGATGGACAAGAACACCCCGCCAAGCGGCGAGCTGGGCCAGCGCGCACTGAAAGAAATCTCGGTTTGCCGAGTGCAGAAATAATCTGTGACGAAGGGATTTGCGGGCGCTCTGCAGGCCGGAATCGGTCAAAATGACCCTGAATCCGATATTTTACGCAGGTTTTATAGCTTTTTTTACACCCCTTCGTTTCGGCTGAAAGCCGCTGAAACCGGGGGTTGTAGCCATTCAGAATGTCGAAACATCCGCAATATGAAAGCAAACAGCACGTCCGGGGGGCTACCAAAGCGAACATTTCGACTATGATACTCCGGTGTGCCCAGTTGGCCTGAGCAGCACAGTACTACTGAAAATATATGTTTCTTGGAGATACACCATGTCTAATCGCCAAACCGGCACCGTTAAATGGTTCAACGATGAAAAAGGCTTCGGCTTCATCACTCCTCAAGGTGGCGGTGACGACCTGTTCGTACACTTCAAAGCTATCGAATCCGACGGTTTCAAAAGCCTGAAAGAAGGCCAGACCGTTTCCTTCGTGGCTGAGAAAGGCCAAAAGGGTATGCAAGCTGCACAAGTTCGCCCAGAGTAATTTCTCGGCGCACTAAAAAAACCCCGTCCATGTGACGGGGTTTTTTATGGGCACTACAAAAGCCTGTGCGACTCAGCCGCAGCTGGCCCGGGTAATCACCAGATTGCTGTCGGTATTGAGGTTCAGCCGATCAGAACGGTATTCCAGGGTGATCATGTCGTCAGGCTTGAGGAACCGGGCATTCTGCGCGCCGGCTTTTTTGCGCGCCTGCTCCAGCAATTCCGGCGAAGCCTTTTTGCCGACGGTGAACTCTGCAGCTGTTGCCTCGCAACGACTGTGACCGGTTTCGGCCGCCACGGGATCCTTCTGCGACTCACTGGAGGTTGTGTTGCAGCCAGCCAGCATGGCAACCGCCATCAGAGTACCCAGTGACGCGAGCTTCCAAGGCATGAAGCCTCCTTTTTTCAATAGTTGAGCGAACATCGTGCGACCGCCGATACAGCGTTTGGTTTCATGACTTGCGCCACTCCCCTGCCCCACGATCAGAAAAACGGCGAGTTTGCCTGAGCTACGCCTGATACTTCATCACACAATCGTCACTGAATATGAACGGCGCTCAGTAGACGTCAATGTAGTCATAGGGCGGGTTCGGCCAGTTGTCCTTGAGCGCATTGAATATCTGCATCACCCAGACCTCGTCGCTGGCCGCGACGTTGCCCACGTATCCCGAGCCCTTGGCCCAGGTTTCCAGGCGAAACGACAGCCCGTCGATATCCTGACCACCCGTGACGCCCGAAGAGATATAGGCAATGCCGCCCTTGGTCACACGCAACTGGGTGTGCTCGTCGTCACGGGCTGAAGCCAGCAACAGACGCACAGCGTCCAGCGTCAGGCCGCCGGGGGAATTCAAATCGATCTGCACAGCTCAGTCCTTGGTTTTTCGGAGACGACCAAGTGTCGCATAGCCCTGCGCTCATGCCTAAGTCGCAGTGCCAAACGCCGGACAAAGTGGTTAACTCAAGACTCCAATCCCGTGACCTTCCGAGCCCCATCATGACGACCGTAAGCATCTCAGCCGACATCAAGGCCCACTGGCCACAAGGGCACAGTTCTTACAGTCCGGGCAGCCCGGAGGAACTGGCATTGATCAGCATCGACCTGCTGGTCAAGACACTGGGAACGCAAGCCGCGCAATCATTTATCGCACAGCTGTTCGAGAAGTATCCGGATGACTTCAAAGGCACATCGGACATCGAGAAAGAATAAAGGCCCGCAGGCTGGCACCTGCGGGCCTGTCGCTTACTTCAGACGCTTCAGGCGTTCGGTCAACAGATCGAAGAAGCCCTGAGCATCACCATTTTCCACCCAGAAGGCATTTTTCGGGGCTTTCAGGCCGTCATACCAGTCGACGATGGTCTGCCCGAAGGTCGGACCTTCACGGCTGTCGACCACCACGTTCACCGAACGGCCGGTGAACAGCTCCGGCTTGAGCAGGTAAGCCACGACCGTGGCGTCATGCACCGGGCCACCCGGAATACCGTAGTGTTCCATATCGCCCTTGATGTACTCGTTGAGGATGTCGCCGACAATCTTGCTCGCATTGTTGTTCAGCGCCGCGATCTGTTTCAGGCGTGCATCGCTGGTGAGGATCTTGTGGGTCACATCCAGCGGCAGGTAAGTCAGTTTCACGCCGCTTTTGAGCACGACTTCAGCCGCTTGCGGATCGGCATACAGGTTGAACTCGGCCACTGGCGTGATGTTACCGCCGTTGAAATGGGCGCCGCCCATGATGACCACTTCCTTGATGCCCTGAACGATTTCCGGCTCCTGGATCAGCGCCAGTGCCAGGTTGGTTTGTGGCCCAAGCATGGCAATGGTGATGCTGTGCGGCTTGGCTTTTTTCAGGGTGTCGATCAGGTAGTTGACCGCATTGCCTTCAGCCAGGCCTTTTTTCGGTTCGTGCACGGTGACACCCGACAGGCCTTCCTTGCCATGGATGTTCTCGGCGTAGATCGGCGTGCGCATCAACGGTTTCGGTGCGCCGGCGTAGACCGGCACCTCTTCGCGCCCTGCCCACTCACGGGCCAGTCGCGCATTGCGAGAGGTCTTGTCGAGACGCACGTTGCCAGCCACGGTGGTCAGCGCGCGAATATTCAGTTCCTCTGGCGATGCCAGAGCAAACAACAGAGCCACCACATCATCGGCACCCGGATCGGTGTCGATGATCAGATCGATCTTTTCCGCCGCCTGGGCGCCGGTCGCGGTTATCACGGACAAAAGCAGAAGACTCCGGATCAGTTGGTGCATTTTTTGAGCATAGCGGTGCATGGCGCATTCCTTGTGCATTTGAAATTGAAAGGGACTGAACCCGATTAAAATGTTACCCCGGCCACCAGCACGATGTTGCAGTACGGCTGACATTCGCCTGTACGAACAATCGCTCGCGCCTGTCGGCTGAGAACCTTGAATTGCTCGTGACTGAGCAGATCGCGTCGCCCGATTGCACCTTCTTCATTCAATGCGTCCAGCGAAGCCAGCGCAGTGGGTTGTTTGTCGAAGATTTCCTGGGCGAGCACATGACTCTCCACCTGCATTTCGCTGAGCACGACCTTCAAGGTGCTGACGAAATCCGGAACGCCGTGGGTCAGCGCGAGGTCGATCAACTCGACGCCCGGCGGCACGGGCAAGCCGGCGTCACCGATCACGACCATGTCGCCATGACCAAGGGAGGCGACAAGCCGGGACAGCGCGATATTGAGCAAAGGAGTCTTTTTCATGCGGGTTTGAACGCCTGTACGTCGGATGAAGTAGGAATGGACGGCTGGGCACCCGCTCGAGTAACCGACAGCGCCGCAGCTATCTGACCAAAACGAATGGCCTCGGCTTCGGTTTTGCCAGCGGCCAGCGCTGCCGCGAAACCGCCGACGAAGGTATCCCCGGCAGCCGTGGTATCGACCGCCTTCACTTTGGGTGCAGGAAAATGCTGGTAACCCGCACCATTGGCGAACAATGCTCCCTGAGCACCCAGCGTGACGATTACGTTGCCGGCGCCCATGGAAATCAGCTGAGCAGCCGCTTTTTCAGCGCTTTGCAGCGAGTCCACCGGCAAACCGCTGAGGGCGGCAGCCTCGCTTTCATTGGGAATCAGGTAGTCGATGGAGGCAAACCAGTCTGCCGGTAGCGGACGGCTGGCCGGGGCCGGGTTCAGGATCACTGTCTTGCCCAGTTCGCGACCGCGCTTGAGCGCATGACCGACGGTAGCATCGGGAATTTCCAGCTGACAAATGATGACATCCGCCGCCTGCAGCACCGCGTCGAACTGGTCGATCACCGCTGGCGTCATCGAGCCGTTGGCCCCGGCGACGATGACGATCGCATTCTGACTGTTGTCATCGACCACAATCAGCGCCACGCCACTGGAGTCCTCGACGACGCTGACCGCCTGGCAATCGATCTGCTCGGCCAGCAATGCCTCGCGCAATTGCACGCCATAGTCGTCATTGCCGACACAACCGATCATCGACACCTGCGCGCCCAACCGGGCAGCCGCCACCGCCTGATTGGCACCCTTGCCACCCGACACAGTGGCGAACGAATGACCGATCAGTGTCTCGCCCCCCCGGGGCAAACGAGGCGCCCGGGTGACCAGGTCCATGTTCAGGCTGCCAATTACCACTACATTTGCGGGCATACATCACTACTCATCAATTCGGTTTCAGCGATATTCGGTAAACACGCCAGCCAGCGGCGCAGTCGACTCTCGCAAGACAATACTCGGGGTCACGATCCGCTGATCAGTGGCCAGATCCGGGGTAGCAATTCTTCGCAGCAACACTTCTGCCGCCATCTCTCCCAGTTGCAGGATCGACTGACCAACAGTGGTCAGCGCCGGATACACGTAACGGCTCATCTGGATATCGTCGAAGCCGATCACCGACAACTCCGCGGGCACGCGCACATTGCGCTCGGCAGCCGCCCGCAGCACACCAATGCCGATCATGTCGTTGCCGGCAAAGATTGCGCTCGGAGGGCTGCGCTCAAGCAGAGCCGCAGCTGCGTTATAGCCGCCCGTGCTGGTGAAATCGCTTTCCAGCATCCGCGATGGCGGCACTTCAATACCCGCCTCTTTCAAGGCACGGCAAAATCCGGCCTGACGCATTTGCGCAACACTGGTGCTCGCCGGACCGCCAATGGTGGCGATATCACGATGTCCAAGCTCGATCAGGTGCCTCGTTGCCAGATAGGCACCATATTCATGGTCGATGCGCACGAGATCGGCGTCCACACCTTCCAGACCCCGGTCAACGATTACCATCGGCGTCTTCACCCCGGCCAGCCCCTGCACCAGACCACTGTCACCGCCAGCGGAGGCCACGATCAAGCCATCGATGCGCTTCTCCAGCAACACCCGCAGATAGCTGCGCTGTTTTTCCGGATTGTCGTCGGAGTTGCAGAGAATCACGCAGTAACCATTACGCTCACAGTAATCCTCGATCCCGCGCGCCAGTTCGGCAAAGTACGGATTGAGGCTGTTGGGCACGAGCAAGCCAATGGTGGCAGTCGTCTTGGCCTTCAGCGATCGGGCGACGGCACTTGGCACGTAATCGAGGCTCTTGATCGCCGCCTCGACTTTCAGCCGCACCTCCTGACTCACCGGCCGGGTGTTGTTCACAACATGGGAGACGGTCGTGTAGGAAATCCCTGCAAGCGCCGCCACATCCTTGATCGTCGCCATGTCTCAGCCCCGCCGGCTTGCGCGTTGGCTACGATACGTATCGAGCACTACCGCGATGACGATCACTGCGCCGGTGATGATGCGCTTGGTCGGCTCGGTTGCGCCGATCTGCGCCAGACCGGCCGCCAGCACGGAGATGATCAAGACGCCGAAGAACGTACTGATGACCGAACCACGGCCGCCCATCAGACTGGTACCGCCAATCACCACAGCTGCGATGACTTGCAGCTCAAGGCCTGAACCGGCGTTCGGGTCGGCAGCTTCCAGACGGGAAATCTGGAACAGCGCCGCGATGCCGGCCAGCAGCCCCATCAGGCTGAACACCAGAATCTTGTACGGTTTTGGGTTGATGCCCGCCAGCCGCACCGCTTCCTCATTGGTACCGATACCGATCAGGTAGCGACCGAACACGGTCCGGGTCAACACCGCCTGAGCAACGAAGATCACCAGCAAGGCAATGATGAACGACGGCGAAATGCCGAAAGCAATCGGGTTTGACAGCCAGGCGAATGAATCACCGATGTAGGCGGTACGCGAACCGGTCATCTGATAGGCCAGGCCCCGGGCCATTTCCAGCACACCGAGCGAAACGATAAACGACGGAATTCGCCAGGCGACCGTGATCGAGCCAGTCACCGTGCCGGCCAGTGCCGCCACTGCCATGCCAAGCAGCGCAGCCGGCAAGACACTCCAGCCCCAGCCCAGAATCGCCACGCTGACGGTCGATGCCGCAAGCGCCAGCACCGAACCCACCGACAGGTCGATCCCGCCGATGATCAGCACGAACGTCATGCCCACCGCCAACACCATCAGGTCGGGGATCTGGTTGGCCAGGGTGCTGAAGGTGTTGTACGACAGGAAGTGGCTGCTCATGACCGAGAACAGCGCAACCATCGCCAGCAAGGCACCGGCCAGGCCCAAGTAAGTACCCAGGCCGTAGAAGTTGCCACTACGTTTACCGGCAGAAGATGCAGTTTTCATGGGAGATCCCTAGGCGCTGCTTCGTTGAGCAACGCATCACGTTTTTGGTAGCCGGCGAACGCGGCGGCAAGCAAGTCATCCTGGGTCCAGCTGTCACGCTCGAACGTGTCGATCAGACGCCCCGCCGACAGCACCCCGATGCGGTCGCAGATCAGCATCAACTCGCGCAAGTCGCTGGAGACCACCACCAGCGCCTTGCCCTGCCGGGTCAACTCGCCGAGCAGGTTATAAATGTCGAACTTGGCACCGACGTCGATACCGCGAGTCGGCTCATCGAACAACAACACCGAACAGTCGCGCTCCAGCCAGCGGCCGATCACCACTTTCTGCTGGTTGCCGCCGGACAATTCGGATACGAGTTGAGTCGGGCTCGAACTGCGGATGCGCATGGCGTCGATCTGCCGTTTGGCCAGAGAGATTTCGTCACCATTGTTGACGAAACCACCGCTGGAAATTTCCGGCATATTGCCCAGAGCAATGTTGGCGCTGATCGACTGGCTCAGCAGCAGGCCTTCACCCTTTCGGTCTTCAGTGATCAGGGCAATGCCGTTACGCACCGCGTCGACCGGCGAGCGGATACTCACTACCTGCGCCGGCGAACCGAGAGCAACGCTTCCGCTGTCGGCGAGATCGGCGCCGAAGATCAGGCGCAACAGCTCCGTGCGCCCCGCCCCGATCAATCCGGAAATGCCAAAAATCTCACCGGCGCGCACTTCGAAGGACACATCGCGCACCTTGTCGGAGCGAGTGAGGCCTTTGACCGTCAGCGCTGGGGCACCGATATTGCGCGGGCCCATGTCCATGTGTTCGCCCAGTTCGCGACCGACCATCAGGGTGACCAGTTGCTCGCTGTTGTAGTTGGCCATCGGCTCGACGCAAACAAGGTTGCCGTCACGCAACACGGCGATACGCTGCGCAACGCGAGCCAGCTCTTCAAGGCGGTGGGAGATGTAGATGATCGCAACGCCGCGCGCCTGCAGCCGGGTGATCTGCTCGAAGAGCATTTCGACTTCGCGAGCGGTGAGCATCGCGGTCGGCTCGTCGAGGATCAGCACATGGCAATCACCGATCAGGTTGCGCGCAATCTCGACCATTTGCTGGTGACCGATGCCCAGCTCACCGACCAGCGTGTCCGGGTCGATGGCATCCAGGCCGACCTGAGCCATTGCCTCGATTGCAGCTTTGCGCAGTTGTTTGCGACTGATCCAGCCGCCGTTGCTCGGCAGGTTGTCGAGAAACAGGTTTTCCGCCACCGAAAGGGTCGGCAGCAGATTGAGTTCTTGCATGACCATGCGCACGCCAAGCTCTTCGGCCTGGGTACGGCTACCGGGGCGATACTCCTTTCCCTGGAACTGCATCTGCCCGGTGGTCGGGGTTACCAAGCCACCAATGATCTTCGACAGGGTACTTTTACCGGCACCGTTCTCGCCGGTCAGCGCCAGCACTTCACCGCGCATCAGCGTCAAGTCGATGCCGGTGAGCACCGGCTGCGCATAGGTCTTACCGATACCGCTGACCGAGAGGACAGCGTTCGGGGCGGAAACTGACATAAAAACTCTCCATGCGCTCGCCCGGACGGACGAGCGCCATTGTGTCGCCGAAGGACTACTTCTTGGTGACCAGCTCGACCGGGGTTTCGATGACGCCGTTGGCGCCACTGTCGACTTTCTCGCCCTTGATGATTTTCAGCGCGGTCTCGATGCCGAACACGGCCTGTTTGGCGGCGAACTGATCGGCGGTTGCCAGGACACGACCATCCTGCAGCATCGGCTTGATGGCGTTGATGTTGTCGTAACCGACCACTTGTACCTGCCCGGCCTTGCCGGCAGCACGCACAGCGGACACAGCGCCGACGGCCATGCTGTCGTTACCGGCCAGCAGTGCCTTGACGTCCGGGTACTCGCTGAGAATCGACGCGGCTACTTTGTTGCCCTTGTCGATTTCCCAATCGCCGGACTGCAGGGAAACAACCTTGATCTGCGCGGCTTCCATCGCATCCTTGAAACCAGCGGTACGCTGCTGGGCGTTGGTCGTTGTGGAAACGCCCTCGATGATGCCGACTTCGTCACCGGCCTTCAGTTGCTTGGCCAGGTACTCGCCCACCAGACGTGCACCCTTGCGGTTATCCGGGCCTACGAACGGTACGGAGATATTTTTGCTTTTGATGACAGCCGGATCGAGTTGGTTGTCGATGTTGATCACAGTGATACCGGCATCGACGGCTTTCTTGATCACCGGCACCATGGCCTTGGAGTCAGAAGGCGCGATCACCAGTGCATTGACCTTCGCCAGAATCATCTGCTCGACGATGCGGGTCTGGCCTGCTGTGTCAGTTTCGTCCTTGATGCCGTTGGAGATCAGGTCGAAATCGGCGGAGTGTTCTTTCTGGTAAGCCTTGGCGCCGTCTTCCATGGTGAGGAAGAATTCGTTGGCCAGGGACTTCATGACCAGTGCGACTTTTGGTTTTTCCGGGGACTCGGCGAAAGCCGAAGAGACGGGCAGTGCGGCGGATGCGGCAGCCAACATGGCGACAGCGAGAAGACGTCCAGCGAATGGCAGCTTCATGAGTTCACTCCGATCTTATGATTATTGTGAGCAACGCTTGCGCTGGCGTAAGCTTCGCTGCGTTCCACGACGAGTTCAACTCATCGCGAAGGCCGCGCAAACGTTTGCGTAGACCGAACTATGCGAACCCTGCCCCTATTTGTCAACAATCAGAAATCGGTTTTGATTGTAGGGCGAATCTGCATATTCGCCCCTTGAATGCTCAAGCCGTGGTGTTGACCAGGTTGCCGCCAGACGAACCCTTGGACATTTCCTTGACCAGAGCAGCCGAGACTTCCAACAGCGCACCGCTTGTTTGAGCGATCTCCCCCTGAACGGCCATGACCGCCTGCGACTTCGCTTCCGGAGTCGGATAGCTCGCGGCTTGTGCCGCGGCCAGTCGCTGTTGCTGCTCTTGCAATTGCTTCTGTAATTCCTGCATCCGCTTCAGCAACATCTTGACGGTGAGGCTCAGGTTATCGCCTTCCCCTTCAGCCTTGCTGCCTTCTTGTGCGGGACCGCCGGTCTTGACCTGATTGCTCTCTGGTTTTTCTGTGCCCAGCGCCTCGGTTGAAGCATCCGCTTGCGCTTCACTCATCGCATTGATCGTTGCTGCGGTTTTGCCGCCGATGGTGACGGCACCGGGGTTTGAAAAACCGATCGTCAGTGACATGTGAACTCCCTCAATTCCAGATTCCTTTAACACCCATCGGCCTGTGGGAAGCTTTCTTTAGCAGAGAATCCAAATCCGGCAACCTCACTTGCCCTGCAAAAGACGTAGTCCTTTTCGGAGAGCCGAACACGAAAACCTTCCTTGTTCGGAATACCGGATAAACGATTCAGCCAGAAACTCGTCAACTCATAAAATATTGATATAAATCATCAAGTTAAACATTTCTCTAAAGCAAAGTACGGCTGGTACAGATCCTGCTCCCTCCCTGCACCCCTGGCATTCAGATCGGCCCGGGGCGCATCTAGATGAACCTGCACCAGCACCGTCTCACTACTAGAGAGAAAAATAATGAAATCTGCTTTCAACACATTGGTTCCGGGCGCTTTGGCCCTGTTGCTGCTCCTGCCCTCCGCCCTTCAGGCAAAAGAAGTCGAAACCCAGACCAAACTGGCCAACGTGGTGGTCCTTGCCACAGGCGGCACCATTGCCGGTGCTGGCGCCAGTGCGGCCAACAGCGCTACCTATCAGGCCGCCAAGGTTGGTATCGAACAATTGATCGCCGGCATCCCTGAGCTGAGCAAACTGGCGAATGTGCGTGGCGAGCAAGTCATGCAGATCGCGTCGGAAAGCATCACCAATGAAAACCTGCTGCAACTGGGTCGCCGCGTATCCGAACTGGCCGACAGCAAAGACGTCGATGGCATCGTCATCACCCACGGCACCGACACCCTGGAAGAAACCGCCTACTTCCTGAACCTGGTGGAGAAAACCGACAAGCCGATCATCGTTGTCGGCTCGATGCGCCCAGGCACCGCCATGTCGGCGGACGGCATGCTCAACCTGTACAACGCAGTCGCCGTCGCCAGCAGCAAAGAAGCCCACGGCAAGGGCGTACTGGTGACCATGAATGATGAAATCCAGTCCGGCCGCGACGTCAGCAAGATGATCAACATCAAGACCGAAGCGTTCAAGAGCCCATGGGGCCCGCTGGGCATGGTGGTCGAAGGCAAGTCCTACTGGTTCCGCTTGCCAGCCAAGCGCCACACCATGGATTCGGAATTTGACATCAAGAACATCAAGAGCCTTCCCGACGTAGAAATCGCCTATTCCTACGGCAATGTCGGCGACACCGCCTACAAAGCCCTGGCTCAATCCGGCGCCAAAGCCATCATCCACGCCGGCACCGGCAACGGCTCGGTGTCTTCTCGCGTCGTCCCGGCCCTGCAAGCCCTGCGCAAGGATGGCGTTCAGATCATTCGTTCTTCCCATGTCAATGCCGGCGGCTTCGTTCTGCGTAACGCCGAACAGCCTGACGACAAGTACGACTGGGTCGTGGCTCACGACCTGAACCCGCAGAAGGCCCGCATCCTGGCGATGGTCGCCCTGACCAAAACCAACGACAGCAAAGAGCTGCAACGGATGTTCTGGGAGTACTGATTCACCCTCGCCCGGTCTCATCCTGACCGGGCACTTCTCTCACCACTCGCCGCTTTGGCGGGTGGTGCAATTGCCTACACCGCCTTCGCACCTTTCCTGCACAAATATTTCGGATGAGCCACATCAAAACCGGAAAACCGCTGTCAGAGGATTTTCTTGATTTTTAAGCAGTTGCGAAAATGCTTACAGTTAAATACTGTATGCACGTACAGCTTAATAAGGATAACCTCGTGGCCACTTCCTCTGATGCTCCCGATGCTTACGAACGCATGGGCATGCGTGTCCAAAAGATCATCAACTCCCCCACCGCACAAAAAGCCAAAGCCGCTCTGATCTTCCGTCTCCCGGATGAACCGATGGATGAGTGGGAGCGCCTGCTGGAAGAGATCGACGAGAACGACAACGTCACCCTCGCCTATCGAGACGATGGTGGCGTGCAGATTTTCTGGGTTGTACCGAAGGAAGATTGACTCAATGATTGTCCGTTTTTTTGCTTTGCTTTTACTGTTCATTTCTCTAGGCGCCCACGCTGGCGCGCCCCGCACATTCAACGAGGCCAAGAAAGTCGCCTGGAAGCTGTACGCCCCACAATCCACCGAGTTTTATTGCGGGTGCAAATACACGGGCAACAAGGTCGACCTGGCCGCTTGCGGATATGTACCGCGTAAAAATGCCAAGCGCGCCTCCCGCATTGAGTGGGAACACATTGTCCCGGCTTGGGAGTTCGGCCATCAGCGCCAGTGCTGGCAGGACGGCGGACGCAAGAATTGCACACGCTATGACCCGAGCTACCAGAAAGCCGAAGCCGACCTGCACAACCTGGTACCCAGCATCGGCGAGGTCAATGGTGATCGCAGCAACTTCAGTTACGGTTGGCTACCGGTCGAAAAGGGTCAGTATGGTTCCTGCCTGACCCAGGTCGACTTCAAGGCGAAGAAGGTCATGCCCCGCCCTTCGATTCGCGGCATGATCGCTCGCACCTATTTCTACATGAGCAAGCAATACGGCTTGCGCCTGTCGAAGCAGGATCGCCAATTGTATGAAGCGTGGGACAAGACGTACCCGGTGCAAGACTGGGAGCGCCAGCGCAATCAGAGCGTGGCGTGCGTGATGGGTCGCGGCAACGAGTTTGTCGGGCCGGTGAACATGAAAGCCTGCGGCTGATCGTTCGCGCAAAAGAAAAGGCCTCGCGCTGCAAGCTCGAGGCCTTTTTTGTGGTTAGCTGCCGGGTTTGTTGTAACGCCAGTAGCCCATCAGATTGAGTGATTCGCGAGGAATACCGCGCTCCTTGATCAGGTATCTGCGCAAATTCATGACCGCAGCGGACTCACCGGCGACCCAGCCATAGAAACCGTCAGTGGCGGTTTCAGCGATTTCCCAGAGAATCTCCTGATCGATATCGACGTCAGCCAGCTCTATAGCCTGATTGACCATCGATGCGTCGACAGGTAGCGCCGCCTTTCGCACCGCCTCCACCATCAGTGTCCCGGCAATCGTCGCTCCCGCCCGCTCTCGGATCAACCACTGCACCGAAAGGCCACGCCAGTCCGGGACTGCAAGCATGTCCTGGGCACTGTCGACCTCGAAGAACACTTGAGTCTGGGGTGGTTGTGCAAGCGCTGCCAGCTCCTCGATAATCCCCATCGCGGCGGGCAATGCCGTTGAGTCGGCGACCAGCAAAAGCTGCTGGAGGGTTTGCGGAGGCCTCCATTCAAAGCCACCCGCCTCTTCGGCCGAGAACCGGCAATCGGGCGCAAGAATCTGCATCGACTCGCCCGGCTGCGCCCGAAGAGCCCAGCGCGAAGCCGGCCCGGTTTCGCCATGCAGTACAAAGTCGATGTCGACTTCGCCCTGATCGGCACGCAAATGACGAATGGTATAGGTGCGCATCGCCGGGCGCCGATCCGCCAGCATTGAGCGGAAACGAGCGTACCAACCCTCACCCTGAGAGAGCCGGGCTGGCGAACCGTCCGCAGCCGGGAAAAACAGTTTGACGCGCTGATCAGGCGCCCAGGTTGCCATCTCGGCAACAGCCGGGCTGGCGAGCGTAATCCGCATGAGATGCGGGCTCAGCTGACGCTTGTGACGTAAAACGACGTCGAACAACTTGTAGGGGTTGGCGGAGGCCATGCGGAGCTCCTTCTGAGAATTTTCGGTGACTCCTGTAAAAACGAATCACACCGGACTCCCTTTAGTCAGCTCCGCTGAAAGGAATGCTTATTGCGCTGCGGTACGTTCGATCACCAGCGTCTCGATGTTCTGCTTTTTCGCCTTGATCAGCGCCGCATTCACATCAGCCTGTTTCGCATCGGCTTCGGCCTTGGAATTGAATGGCCCCAGCAGGATCCGGGTTTTCCCGCTGGCATCCTTGATGACATTGGCGATAAACGCATGCTCGATCAACCACCCGCTAAGATCACTGACAGCCTGAGGCGTTTCACCGCGCACCTCCAGATCCCACTGCGGCCCGGACACGGCTGCCGGCGCTGCCACCGCTACCGATTTTGGTTTTTGCGCATCCACGCTCTTGCCTTCACCACATCCCGCCAATGCCAGTGCTGCGACTACCCAGACCAATTTGCGCACAACGCTTCCCTCTGAATTCTCGAAAGGGAGATCTTAACATTCGCGAATACTTCCAGAGCCCCGCAAAATGGGCACAAAACAACGAGATTGATGAATGCAGCACCTGTATAGTTACGCGCTGGGAATTAATGCCGCATCTGCGCGTCAGAAAGAGGCACCCAAACCGTGAGACTTCGCACTAATCTATACGTACCACCGACCTCTGCACTGTCTGAATCAGGTGCCCTACAAAGCAATCAAGGAGAAGACCATGCTGATACTCACCCGCAAAGTCGGTGAAAGCATAAACATTGGTGATGACATTACGATCACCATCCTCGGCGTAAGCGGCCAACAGGTTCGCATCGGCATCAACGCGCCAAAGAACGTTGCCGTACACCGCGAAGAGATCTACCAGCGCATTCAGGCTGGCCTGACCGCACCGGACAAGCCACAAACCCCCTGAGCCCTGCCGCAGTCAGTAGCCAGTCCGTTCACCTTCGCGTAATGACTGGCTAAAGATCCGAGCGCCGTATTGCCATCCCCCACCTCATTGGTGACGGCGCAGGCTATTTCCCCTCCTGCTGCAACTCCCTCCCCCTCCTTCTTCGCAACCGATACTAACCATCATTTCAATGGCTGGCTGTCGGACGTTTCCGAATAAAAGCAGGGAATCGCGCCCGCCTAGCCGAACGTCACCCCACGCGCCATCCCGGTGGCTGCTATCACCATCAGAACCAGCAACAGCGCTTCGGCATGACTGATTCGTGCAAACACCTTGGCCCGCCCAGTGTCGAGGGGCGTTCCGCGCGCCTGACCGACGCGCCATTTGATCAACGTAATCATCGGTGCGAGCTCCAGAAGCAGAATCAGCACAAACAGCGTCATCTTCAAATGGAACAGCGGCTGATGCAGATAGTAATCGGCGCCCTTTTCATAACCGCCAAAAGCTCGCATGCCACCTGTGATCAGCAGCACCAGCGCAGATATCCCCCATAGGTTGTCAGCGAGCAGAACCCGCCGAACCTCACCAGCCCCGGCAGCCAGGCGGCTGAATGCCGTTCCGCGTGTCAGGACGGCCCAGAACCCCAGGGCAAATGCCAGCAGATGAACCGCAGCAAGAAACCAATGAAACAGCATCGATGAACCCCCGTCAGACTGAGATGAAAAATCGGCCAGACAGTAGTAGTCGAAAAAGTGTGGACTTGCCCGATGCCGCGCCAGAAAGGCGCTCGGGTTGAGGGAGTCGGCAGGACGAAAGCCTGGGGAGAGGTAAATCGCAGGCAAAAAAAATCCCAAGCAGCTGATGGAAGCTTGGGATTTAAAAATGCATAAACCGTGGTGGTGAACGCGGGGCGGATATTACTGATATTTTCATTATGTAACAACGTATTTTTGATAACCGGTTGGTTCAATAAAATCGTAAGCCATTCAATATCCACATTATTTTTATGGTCTGCCAGGATCTGGCTCACCGTATGGCTTTGTGGAAAAACCATCGCCAGCAAGCAAACCCTTTTAGCCGCCCGTCACCCAAGCCGCACGCTCATCTCGTCCACCCCTCCAACAAGCAGATACCCTGAACTGAGGATTGGTCGATGAACAGAAAAATCGCAGCACTAGCCTTTGCTGGTCTTTTGTCGGCGAGCCCTATCGTCTCCATTGCCGGATCTGCCGTACCACCTGCCGCCATTCCCGGAGTGAACCAAGGTGGATCAGATTCCAAAGAAGACAAGGCTGACAAAAAAGGTGAAGAAGCATCCGGGTCAAACTCCGGAGCCGAGTCGCATGAAACCGACAAGGATTCAGCCAGCTCAAGCGGCTCGAAAGAAACCACCAAAGAGCCAAAGCAGTGAAGATGGCGCTGCCTGCATGGAAGACGTAGGGTATTGAAGCAATGGGGTTAGCTGGCTTTATACCCCACACTCAGGATTTGACCGCTACTGAAATACTTCGAGTTGTCCATGCAATTGATCCAATCGTCGAAGGTGATCTCGAAACCACGACACACAAGACAGTCGAGCGCAGGGAAGCATTTCCACTTACCCTCGACCAAGCCAGCGGCGTATGCCATATGACGAGGCGTCAACCATCTATAGAAAGTTTTGCGGTGTCACGAAATGAAGCCACATCGTATTTCCTGCATGATCCTTTGCTGCGTAAGCTCATTTGCAAACGCAACGGATGTACCCATCACAAAGGGAATGTCTTTTTTAAGTGCTCGAAAAGAGCTGATCAATCATGGCTGGAAACCATATATCACAAACGAGACAGAGCTAATTGGCACTGAGATCCTGCTCAAAAGAAGAGGCGTGGTAGAGGTAGAGCGATGCACACAAGGGGTGCAGTACTGCGAATTCAATTACAAAAAAAACAATAGGTGCCTGGTCATCTCGACGACCGGCGAAGAAATAAAGGACTTGGTCATAAATGGCTGGGGCTTCACATGCCCAGAAAAATACTAGCCATGCGCTAATCGTCGGCCTCGCCTACCGCGGCCGACAACCAAAATGATGAAAACGAATAAGGCGGTGGAGCACATAAAGATGTGCTCCGAGCTGACGCTCGAGGCGGCGCTTTGCAAATCGCAGTGTCTAGTCCTGAAATAGGTTTACACCTTTTTCACCCCAACGCCCGATGCGTTGCATCGGGCGTTTTGTATTTCAAAGACAGGTGCGGACGCTCGTGGTTGTAGATCGAGACCAACTCTCTCACCATCTTTTTCGCCTGCATCAAGTCCTGTGTTTGGCGGGGGCCAGGAACTGGCTGGAGCGATTACGGCAGACTCACTTCGCTCGCTCACACCTTCAGTTTAACCGCCGAGCAGGATGACAGTCCTTTGGTGTGGGCGGGCCACCAAATGCTTTTTAATTTGGCGCGTAGACCGCTCCCTACCCTGTGCAACATCCCGAAACGGCGGGGGCAGATTCTGAAAATATCAGCTTATGGTTTCGCCGAGCCCGCAACGCACTGCCTCAAGCGATCAGAATCCGTACCACTGCCTTCGCTGTTGTCGATATCGCCGTTACGGTCGATGTGAATTTCCGTCGTCGGCCATTTGGGCGTGATGTTGATACAGTGACTACGGCCATTGTCGCTCCACCAGTCGAGTCTCATAAAAAACTCTTCATTGGGAAAGATGTGTCCAACGTCTCCAGTTGTCTCGCCCGGACGCAAGTCGCCCCGAACAATAGTATGTTGTGTGTTCAGGACGTAGCTCATTTCCTCGGTGCCATCTTTCGAATAGAAGACATAGACCTTCGGCGGTGCGTAGTACCAGACCACAACCGCTGCAACCAGCAATAGGGCACCCCACCGTCCTATGTGTAGCGGTCTTTTCTTACTTGCAGACATGCTTTTGAACCCCTGTAGCCCATTCGGCTATTGGCACCGCCAACACCTTGTCCATGACGATTTGTGCGGTGACACCACCGTTCGGGTACTCCTTGTAGAGGTTCATCCCGATGATAATGGAAACCCTGTCAGGAACATCATCCCATGCCCGCATCCCTTCAACGCCTTCTGTTCTGCGTGGGCCTTTGAATCTCTCAGAGTTTCGCGCCTGCCGATACAGGTCGGAGCCTATTTGCTCAACACCGGCACCATCCAGCAGCACACTATCTGAAAGACCACCGGCTACACCTACATACCCATAATGGATGTTCGACCAAATGTCGTAGAAATAGTCATAGGCTCCCTGCTTGTGCCAAGGATTGGCACCAAAAAGCTTTATTAGTTTCGGTTTGTGATCCCATGGGCGATCCTGCCCGACTCGCTCCGTCCAGATGGCGAATGCCTTGACCTTCTTTCCGAGTGCCATGCTGTCGAACTGCGGGTCTTGGCCTAGACGCAGGTAGAGCGGCAACTCCATAAATTTCTTGCTTTCCGCCTCTGGATCGAAGCTGTTTAGTTCTTTCATTTCCAAGACTGCTGGGTCTTTGATATTGCGGTTCATTTCACCAGCGATGTAATTGGCCAGTTGCTCCATCATGTCCGGGTCGTTGCATGTGGTAGACGCTTCCGGTTGGTCTTTTTCTTCAGGTTTCTCTGCCTTTGCCTGTGGATCAACCAAGGCGTTCGCCGCCAAGGCTTTTTCTTTCAAATTTGGATCAGCGAGTAAGGTCGCCATCTTCTCATCGTCCACTGAGCCATCTGGCCGGAAGGCTCCCAGCGCCATGAAGTTGATGATTGTTGCACCGCCTGCGTCCCCCATTACAAATCCGCCACCGACATCGCCTGATCCGGTGATGATTGTTCCGCCATGGCTTGTGGGACTGCCCAAATGGGCCATAGGCCGCCCGTTCACTTGAATCGAGGGAAACCCGGTAGTGATAACAGCGCCACACCCACAGGTATCGCCAACACGTGCAGAACCCATGAAGTTGATATTCACGTCGCCACTAGCTGAGGCAATCGGGGTGGTGCCATGACCTGGCATTGGGCAGACATGCTTGTCACCCAATCGTGCAGAGGAAATCATTGATCATCCTTGACTCGTTGTGAAAAGTCTCAGCCAGTAGCTTGGCAGCGTCGACGCTAGCGGGAAGCTCGAGCAATGGCTGTAGGACAAATCCCAAAAGCCCTACTGAATGTTCCCGCGTTCCGTGTCATTCACCTAGATGCGGAGGATACCGGCTCAAGCCAGGCATGCTGAGTGGAGGCAATGTGCTTATATCGGATATGACATCGCACATTCAGTTATCAAGTATAACCGCCACAAAATCATCCGCTTTAGGCGTTCACATTGCCCAGTGTGAACGAACCCGATACTTTGTGAACGTTCTGAAGAAACGACAGACAACAAAAAAGGGCCCACCTTTCGGTGAGCCCTTCTAGACCGCCCAGCAGAGCGGATTTTGTTTGGTAGGCGCGATTGGACTCGAACCAACGACCCCCACCATGTCAAGGTGGTGCTCTAACCAACTGAGCTACGTGCCTGCTGTGAGGCGGCATTCTACGGAATTCCGGAGGGGTGTCAACACCTTTTTTTCACCTAACCCTATGAATATGCAAAATATTTAATTTCGCCCCGCCGCAAGAAGATTTCCCGGTGGCTGGCGGAGGTTTTTCAACTCGGGTAGGATCGTCGCACTCGTAAAATATATTAAACAGAGGCTGCAGGATGGCGAACACCCCTTACCCAGAGTCTTATTACGCGGCGTCGGCCAACGCCGTACCACCACGCCCTGCCCTGCAAGATGATGTGGAGACGGATGTCTGCGTGATTGGCGCTGGTTATACGGGACTTTCCTCGGCCCTGTTCCTGCTGGAGAACGGTTTTCGCGTGACCGTGCTGGAAGCCGCCAAAGTCGGTTTCGGCGCGTCGGGGCGCAATGGCGGGCAAATCGTCAACAGCTACAGTCGTGACATTGACGTGATCGAGCGCAGCGTTGGCCCAAAGCAGGCTCAATTGCTCGGGCAAATGGCATTCGAGGGCGGCCGGATCATTCGTGATCGCGTCAGCAAATACAACATCCAGTGCGACCTGAAGGACGGCGGTGTATTCGCAGCCATTACTGCCAAACAGATGGGTCACCTGGAATCGCAGAAACGCTTGTGGGAACGCTTCGGGCACACCCAGCTTGAACTGCTCGATCAGCGCCGCATCCGCGAAGTGGTGGCCTGCGATCAATACGTCGGCGGCATGCTCGACATGAGCGGTGGCCACATCCACCCGCTGAACCTGGCCCTTGGCGAAGCCGCTGCCGTGGAGTCCCTGGGCGGCACTATCTATGAACAGTCACCCGCGGTGCGCATCGAACGCGGCGCCAACCCGGTCGTGCATACGCCGCAGGGCAAGGTCAGGGCCAAATTCATCATCGTGGCCGGCAACGCCTATCTCGGCAATCTGGTGCCGGAACTGGCAGCCAAATCGATGCCGTGCGGCACTCAAGTCATCACCACCGAACCGCTCGGTGATGAACTGGCCAAAACCCTGTTACCGCAGGATTACTGCGTCGAAGACTGCAACTACTTGCTCGATTACTACCGCCTTACTGGCGACAAGCGCCTGATCTTCGGCGGCGGCGTGGTTTACGGCGCCCGGGATCCGGCGAACATCGAAGCGATCATCCGCCCGAAAATGCTCAAGGCCTTCCCGCAACTCAAGGACGTGAAAATCGACTACGCCTGGACCGGCAATTTTCTGCTGACCTTGTCGCGCCTACCTCAGGTCGGACGCCTGGGCGACAACATCTATTACTCCCAAGGCTGCAGCGGCCATGGCGTGACCTACACGCACCTGGCCGGCAAGGTACTGGCCGAGGCGCTGCGAGGACAGGCCGAACGCTTCGATGCGTTTGCCGACCTGCCGCACTACCCGTTCCCCGGCGGGCAATTGCTGCGCACACCGTTTGCCGCACTGGGCGCGTGGTACTACGGACTGCGCGACAAGCTCGGTTTCTAATGCGCAAAAAAAGGGCCGCTGAAAAGCGGCCCTTTTTACATCCAGCTCAAATCACAACTGATCCCGCGCAATCCCGCTGCGAATCCGCAGGATATCCGCGAGCACTGCCAAAGCAATTTCCGCCGGCGTCTTGCTGCCCAGGTTAAGGCCGATCGGCGCATGAATCCGCGCCAGCTCGCCCTCCCCCAACCCGCCAATCCGGCGCAATCGCTCGAAGCGCTTCTGCGACGTCTGCTGCGAGCCCATTACGCCGATGTAGAACGCTTCTGTGCGCACCGCTTCCATCATCGCCAGATCGTCGATACGCGGATCATGGGTCAACGCCACCACCGCCGTATCACGGTGGCAACCACCATCGGCGATGAACACCGACGGCAATTGCCGGCGAATCTCCACGCCATTGAGCACCACGCCTTCCAGCACCTCTTCACGCGGGTCGCAGAGAATCACCTCGAAACCGAGACCCACTCCGAACTCCGCACACGCCTGCGCCACGCTGGAATATCCAGCCAGCAACAAACGCTGAGCAGCACCGATGCGTATCCGTACCCGGTCGATTTCACGCTCGATCCGCGCACCTTGCTCGCGATCTGCAAACACGCTGCGCGCGCCAGTGGCCAGATCGACCTCGCGAATCAACCGGCGCTGACCCAGCAACGCCGATTCAAGCTCACGCAGATGCGCCTGCACATCGCAGTCGGCGTCAAATTTCTCTACCAGTACATCGAGAATGCCGCCACACGGCAGGCTGACCCGCGAGCGCGGATCGTCACCTTCGCCATAGCGCACCACGTTGATCGCATCGAGAAATGCACCTTCGGCGACACGCTCGAGAAAATCTTCCTCGACGCAGCCACCGGACAGCGACCCGATCCACTGTCCGCCGTCGTTCACCGCCAGCAGTGAACCCGGCGCGCGAGGCGCCGAGCCGTAGGTGGTCAGCACGGTGCAGAGCCAGATGCGCTGCCCCGCTATCGACCACTCCAGCGCCCGCCGCACAACCTGCAGATCGAGATGCTGCATGATCAGTGCGCCTTGTGCTCGATGGACGGTGCGTCAGCCTTGAGCTTCTGCACATCGCCCACCGCCAATTCAGCAGACTGACCACCCCAACCCTGACGCAGGTAGTTCAGCAGATCGGTCAGTTGTTCGGCACTGAGCTTGTCGGCAAAACCGGGCATCGGCTGCATGTGTTCGAACCCGGCGAATTTCTGTTCGCCGATGCCATCCTCGATCACTCGCAACAGGTTGCGCGGGTCTTCCAGACGCAGCGTGGTGTTGCCGCGCATGGCCACCGCGATGTGCGGTTTGCCTTCGCCACCAGCCGCGTGACAGCCGGCGCAGACGTTCAAGTATTCCTGACGACCGCGTTGAGCGCTGGCACTGAGTTTTTCCACCGGCACTTCGGCCAGCTCTTTCGCTGCTGGCGGCTTGTCGCCGAGCAGGAATGTTGCCATCGCCGCCAGATCCGGATCATTCAGGCCCTGGGTGCTGTTGTGGAACACCGGGAACATTTCGTTGAACATCGTGCCCTGAGCGCTCATGCCGTGCTTGAGGAACGTGCTCAGGTCCTGATGGTTCCAGCCGCGCGCCGCCAGATCCGTTGCCAGCAGGCTCGGTGCCAGATAGCCGTTGAGGATGCCGCCGGTCAGGCGCTTGTCCAGTTGCATCGCACCCGGCAAGCCGCGTGGTGTATGGCATTCGCCGCAATGGCCGAGCACTTCGACCATGTACTGGCCGCGCTTCCAGGCGTCGCTTTTGCCTTCGGCCGGCTCCAGCTTCAAGGCTTTGCCGTACATCATGTTCCAGCCGATCAGACCCGGACGCACGTTGAACGGAAAGCTCAGACTCGTCACTGGCGCGGCGCGCTCGATCGGCTCGATGGTTTTCAGATACGCGTGAATCGCATCCGAATCCGCACGCGGCATCAAGTGATACGAGGTGTACGGCATCGCCGGGTACAGGTTGGCGCCATCACGACGCTTGCCTTCAGTCAGCGCAGCGAAAAACTCGTCATCGTTGTACAGACCGATGCCGTGCTCTTTGCTCGGCGTGATGTTGGTGCCGTAGATCGTGCCGAACGGCGAGACGATCGGCAGGCCGCCAGCAAACGGCGCGCCGCCGGGCGCCGTGTGGCACGCCATGCAGTCGGCCGCACGGGCGAGGTATTCGCCGCGCTTGACCTGATCATCCGCGTGCACCGCCAACACAGGCACAGCCAGCCCGACCGCCAGGGTCAGGCGGGTCAGTAATTGCTTCATGCTTAACCCTCCTTGACCAGGCCGAGATCGGTCAGCACGTTGCGGGTGGCGTTGTAGTAACGCACGTACCCGGTGCAACGGCAGACGTGATGGCCGAGGCTGTCCTCGATGACTTGTTCCAGTTTGCTTTTGACGATTGGCTGGCGTTGCAGCTTTTCCACCAGCACGGTCGCGGCGTTGACGAAGCCCGGTGCGCAGTAGCTGCACTGGAAGGCGAATTCGTCGACGAAACGCTGCTGGATCGGGTTCAGCTCGGTGACCTGGCCTTGCTTGTCACGCTTGGCGTGGCCTTCGATGGTGCGGACTTTCTTGCCCTCGAAGTAATGCGCGCCGGTGATGCAGGTACGCACTTCTTCGCTAGTGCCGTCCGGGTTGTCGACGATCACCACGCAGGCGTGGCAGATGCCCTGGCCGCAGCCCAGGCGCGAACCGGTGAGGTTTTTGTATTCGTGCAGGTAATCGATCATCGGCAGGTCATCAGGGATGTCCACCGGGCCGACGGTTTGACCGTTGAGGGTCAGTTGAAGCGGACGGTTAGCCATTGAGGGCCTCCTTGATGCGCGCAGCAGTGATTGGCAGATCGCGAACACGTTTACCGATGGCGTGGGCCACGGCGTTACCGATGGCACCGACCACCGGGATCATCACCACTTCGGCGATGCCTTTGGACGGGTCGCTCGGCGACAGCGGCGGCAGGATTTCCGACGTCTGCTTCCACACCGCCACATGGCGCGCCATCGGCAGGCGATAACGGTTGAAGTTCCAGTCACCCTCCCCCGGCCCGCCTTCGTACAGCGGCATCTCTTCCATCAAGGCGTGGCCGATGCCCATGGCGATCCCGCCTTCGAGCTGGCCACGGACCAATTCTTCGACCAGCACCCGACCGCACTCCAGCCACGAGTGATGGTTGAGCACTTCGACTTCTGCCGAACCTTTGTTGACCTTCAACTCGACCAGCGTTGCGACCGGACTGTAGTAAGTCACAGCGGCGTTGTTCAGTTGAACCACCGGATAGGCGATGTTCTGCCGATCCAGCAGATGGAAACCGTCGCTGGTCATCTGCGCTTTCTTGGCTTTCGGGGCGCCATCACCGTACTTCACGGCCAGACCGTCGAGCGGCAGACGCTCGCGCACGCCGTCGATGCTGTATTCGGCCTCAGCCCAACTCCAGCGGTTGAAACCATGAACCGTGGCAGCCGTGACCAGACCGCGCTCGTGAGCGCGTTTGGCCAGTTCCTCGAAGCTGAGCGGCTGCATGCCGTTGGCGGTGAGTTTGCCGTCGACCCAATGCGCATCTTCGCGACGCACCACATAGGGGTTGGCCTGGCCGCCGTACGGGCCCTGACGCCAGATCTCCAGCGCCGCCGGCCACAAACCGTGGTTGAACAGCACGCGCGCCGCTTCACGGGTGGCATGGCTGAAGTAATAGGCGGAGTTGGTCGCGGACGAGGCCGACGCCAGTTTGCCGACCCAGCGCGGGTTGCGCAGGAAGTTGTCCTGCTCAGCCTGGCTCATGATGTAAGGGTTGCCGGCGGTGACCAGCTGCATTTCCTTCCATTCGGTCTCGCCGGTCTTCACGTCGTGCGCCGGGCTGCCGAGGAAATCAGCGACCACCAGGGCTTGCGAAGTGGACATGCCGGTACCAATCTCGATGCCGATATGGCGCAGGGAAATGCGCCCTTCAGCGGTGAATTCGATACTGGCCATCGGCGCTTCGGAACCGGTGCCGAAGTCTTTCTGGCAAATGGCGAAACCCACGCCATACCAGTTGTCCGGATCCGCTGCTTCACGCTGTTTCTTGATCGCGTCGCGGTTCTTCCAGACTTCGTGCAGCGAAGCCTTGTCGAGAATCTCGTGCAGGCGCAACGCACCGGCCGGGATCGCGCCCTGGGTGTTTTTCATCCCGGAACGCAGCGCGTTCTTGCGGCGCAGATCGATGGCGTCGACACCGAGGCGGTCGGCGATTTCGTCGACCATCATTTCGGTGGAAGCCATGCTCTGCAGCGTGCCGTAGCCGCGCATCGAACCCGCTTCAACCCCGCGGGAGTGATAGGCGGTAACTTGCAGATCGTTCTGCGGCATGTAGTAGATCGACTGAGCCGCCGTTGCGCCAACCGCAGCCACCGACGGGCTGTAGTTGATCCGACCGCCACCATCGACGCTCATTTCGGCGCGGAAAATCTTGAAGCTGTGATCGGTCTTGTCCACCGCCAACTGGTAACGAATGTCGAACGGGTGACGCTTGATGCCGCTCTGGAACTGCTCGTAGCGGTCGTTGGCCAAGCGAATCGGCACACCCGCGCCATACAACGCCGCCAGGGCCGCGTAGTAGACGAAAATGTTGTGGTCCTTGGAGCCGTAACCGACGGTGTAACCCGGGTGCATGTTCAGGTTAGCCAGGCCGAAGCGCGACGGCGAGATCATCTTCGCGGTCTCGGTTGCAGCCTCCAGCGGGCACTGGGTGGCGACAACGAAATGCAAGGTCTTGGTCGCAGGGTCGTACCAGCCGTTGCCGTTGTCCGGCTCCATCGCGGCAGGCTCGATCGACGGGGTCTTGTAACGCTCGTCGAACACCAGCCAGTTGTCCGGTGGGGTGTCGATCTCTTTCTTCATGCGATCGGCGTAGAACAGGCCGCGCTCGGTCAGGTTGCCGTGCAGGTTCGGCTGGGAATTCCACACCGGGCGACGGTTTTTCAGCATCGGAAACAGGATCGAATCCTTGAGGCTGGCGAACTCGTCTTCATCTGCCGAGGTCGGGCCGCCGACGCGCACGTAGCGGAAACTGCCATAGGGATCGCCTTCGTAGAACGGCACTTTCGCACCGTAACGAATCGCTTTGTCATTGAATTTGAGTTTGTTCTTGGCCTGACGGAAACGCTCGAAATCGTTCCAGATCAGGATCGCGACCGGGTGACCGATGAACATCGGCACCTTGCCCTCAGGCAGCAAGGGATCCGGAGCGTGCTCTTCCGGGAATACGATGCCGTCCTTGTCCAGGTCGGCAGCGGTGACGATGCGATCAGGCTGCAAATCGGCGCCGAGCCACGACAGGTCATAGCCATCGTAGATTCGGTCGGCCTTGATGGTTTTCAGCAACATGGCGCGGCCTTGCTGCTGGGGCCAGCCCGGCATGTCCTTGGAGCGGATGTCGCGGGCAAACACCTTGCTGCCGCAGACCTTGGACAAGGCATCGTTACGCTGGCGCGCCTTGCCGTTGTTGCCGAGCCACTGCTCGGACGGCACGGTCACGCTGTTTTCCATCAAGGCAGCCAGCGCCTGACTGCTGAGCGGCGTGAGCGTAACGCTCACACCCGCCACCAGCCCGCCCTGAAGGAACGAGCGCCGGGATATTTCACGGTTGGACATGGATCATCCTCTGGGCGGTTATGGATCCGCCCTTCTGGTTATCTACTGGGAATCTCGAGTCTTGCAGAAGCCCTTTTTGGCTAAACAAAGGACGTGATGACAGTGCAAAGCTGACCGAAAGGTTAACTTTAAAGGTTTCTGCGCTCGCAGCAAACAACCAGTTACAAAAATCTGACTAAAGAATCAAAAATCAATGCGGCATTGCATCGCAGTGGCCCATAGACGCAGGGGAGATTTTCCGGCGGCATCGAACGAGCCACAGCTGGCGTTCGTCGCTGGACAAAAGGGCAGGAATTTGGGAAAGGTCAAATTTCAGACACAAAAAACCCCGGTCTTTCGACCAGGGTCTTTGCTATCGATTCCGAATCAACCAAAGGTTGTTTTCGGTGTTTCAAGGCGTTCAGTGGTCCTTGAAACAGATATGGCGCAGCGGACGGGACTCGAACCCGCGACCCCCGGCGTGACAGGCCGGTATTCTAACCGACTGAACTACCGCTGCGTATCGCTTTGAGCTGACGCTCAAGTAACTCGTTTGACTGAAAGCTTCGGTGCTTTTCAATCGCGAACCAGACAGTGTCTGACTCGTTAAATATGGCGCAGCGGACGGGACTCGAACCCGCGACCCCCGGCGTGACAGGCCGGTATTCTAACCGACTGAACTACCGCTGCGCGTCGGTGGAGGCACTTTCAGCCTACCTCTTGCTTTCGCAAGTCTCTCGGGGAGTGGTGGGTGATGACGGGATCGAACCGCCGACATTCTGCTTGTAAGGCAGACGCTCTCCCAGCTGAGCTAATCACCCGTTTGCATCTCCGAGGCCGCGAAATTTACGCAGGTAGCGAACCTAAGTCAATAGCAGGATTGAAGTTTTTCTCAAAAAGACAAAAACATGTCATTCCGAGTAGATCATCTTCTTGGTCATGCCGCCGTCGACCACGAATTCCTGGCCCGTCACAAACCCGGCATTCTTCGACAGCAGCCAGGCCACCATCGCCGCCACGTCCTCGACCGTCCCTACCCTGCCCGCCGGATGCTGGGCATGATCGATATCGGTCAGAGGCTCGGCGCGGCGCGCAGAGGGATCCCGCGCATCGATCCAGCCCGGACTGACCGCATTGACGCGAATCTCCGGCCCGAGACTGATCGCCAGTGCGTGAGTCAACGCCAGCAAGCCGCCCTTGCTCGCCGCATAGGCTTCGGTATCAGGTTCCGATTGCGCCGCACGGGTCGAGGCCAGATTGACGATCGCCCCGTTGTGCGCCCGCAGATACGGCGCACAATGCTTGGCCAGCAACATCGGACCACTGAGATTCACCGCCAGCACCCGATTCCAGTAGGCCAGATCCAGGCTTTCCAGCGTGATGTTGTGCGGATCGGCCACCGCCGCGTTGCACACCAACGCATCCAGACGACCGAATTGCCCCAACACTTCAGCGACGCCGAGCGCCACCTGGCTTTCATCCGCCACGTCCATGGCGATGAACCAGGCGTTCTCACCCAGCACTTTCGCCACTTTGGAACCACGCACCCGATCCAGATCCGACAGCACCACCTGCCAGCCTTCGCTGATCAGCCACGCCGCGATCCCCAGACCGATACCGCGAGCGGCACCCGTGACCAGCGCAACGCGGCCATGGGTGCCCGTCTTCGGAGTGGACAACTCGATCACAACGCCGCCAGACCGCGCGCCAGATCGGCTTGCAGGTCAGCGACGTCTTCCAGACCGACCGCGATGCGGATCAGGCTGTCACGAATCCCCGCCGCTTCACGCTCCTGCGGCGCCAGACGGCCGTGGGACGTGGTGCTCGGGTGAGTGATGGTGGTTTTGCTGTCACCCAGGTTGGCGGTAATCGAGATCAAACGGGTCGCATCGATAAAGCGCCAGGCGCCCTCTTTGCCGCCCTTCACCTCGAAGCTGACCACCGCACCGAAGCCCTTCTGCTGACGCTGGGCCAGTTCGTGCTGCGGGTGGCTCTTGAGGCCGGCGTAATGCACTTTTTCGATGCCGTCCTGCTGCTCCAGCCACTCGGCCAGTTGCTGGGCGTTGGCACAGTGCGCCTTCATCCGCAGATTCAGGGTTTCCAGACCCTTGAGGAAGATCCAGGCGTTGAACGGGCTCAGGGTTGGCCCGGCGGTACGCAGGAAGCCGACGATTTCTTTCATCTGCTCGCTGCGACCGGCAACCACGCCGCCCATGCAACGGCCCTGGCCATCGATGAACTTGGTGGCCGAATGCACAACGATGTCTGCGCCCAACTTCAGCGGCTGCTGCAACGCCGGCGTGCAGAAGCAGTTGTCGACCACCAGCATCGCGCCCTTGGCGTGAGCGATTTCCGACAGCGCGGTGATATCCACCAGCTCAGCCAGCGGGTTGGACGGAGATTCGACGAACAGCAGTTTGGTGTTGGACTTGATCGCCGCATCCCAGGCCGACAGATCTGCCAGCGGAACGTAATCGACTTCCACGCCGAAACGCTTGAAGTACTTCTCGAACAGGCTGATGGTCGAACCGAACACGCTGCGCGACACCAGCACATGATCGCCGGCACTGCACAGGCTCATCACCACCGCCATGATCGCAGCCATGCCAGTCGCCGTGGCTACGGCTTGTTCGGCGCCTTCCAGCGCAGCAATGCGCTCTTCGAACGAGCGAACGGTCGGATTGGTATAACGCGAGTAAACGTTGCCCGGCACTTCCCCGGCAAACCGCGCAGCGGCGTCGGCGGCGGTACGGAACACGTAGCTGGAAGTGAAGAACATCGGATCACCGTGCTCGCCTTCCGGCGTACGGTGCTGACCGGCACGTACGGCCAGGGTATCGAACGCTACGCCTTCAAGGTCGCTGTCCAGCCGACCGGCATCCCATTCCTGACTCATGCTGTCACTCCTTGCCCTGTTCTCGATAAATAAAAGTCTTTTGCCAGATACAAAACCGGCCCCTAAGGGCCGGTTGAAACTCAGTTGTTGTACAGATCGATGATCGCACTGACCGCCTGGGTCTTGACCTTCGAGGCATCGTTGCGTGCCTGTTCGATCTTGTTCAGGTAAGCCTCATCGACGTCGCCGGTGACGTACTTGCCGTCAAACACCGCGCAATCGAAGTTTTCGATCTTGATCTTGCCGCCGCCGACCGCTTCGATCAAGTCAGGCAGGTCCTGATAGATCAGCCAGTCAGCGCCGATCAGGTCAGCGACATCCTGAGTCGAACGATTGTGCGCGATCAGCTCGTGAGCGCTCGGCATGTCGATGCCGTACACGTTCGGGAAGCGCACAGCCGGAGCTGCCGAGCAGAAGTAGACGTTTTTCGCACCGGCTTCGCGGGCCATCTGGATGATCTGCTTGCAGGTCGTGCCGCGAACGATCGAGTCGTCCACCAGCATCACGTTCTTGCCGCGGAATTCCAGCTCGATGGCATTGAGCTTCTGGCGTACCGATTTCTTGCGCGCAGCCTGGCCAGGCATGATGAAGGTACGGCCGATGTAACGGTTCTTGACGAAGCCTTCGCGGAATTTCACGCCCAGATGGTTCGCCAGCTCGAGTGCGGCAGTACGGCTGGTATCCGGAATCGGGATGACCACGTCGATGTCGTGCTCAGGACGCTCGCGCAGAATCTTCTCGGCCAGCTTCTCACCCATGCGCAGACGGGCCTTGTAGACCGACACGCCGTCGATGATCGAATCCGGACGCGCCAGATAGACGTGTTCGAAGATGCACGGTGTCAGGGACGGGTTGGTCGCGCACTGACGAGTGTGCAGCTTGCCGTCTTCAGTGATGTAGACCGCTTCGCCCGGTGCCAGGTCGCGGATCAGGGTGAAGCCGAGCACGTCCAGCGAAACGCTTTCGGAAGCGATCATGTACTCGACGCCTTCGTCGGTGTGACGCTGGCCGAACACGATCGGACGGATGCCGTGCGGGTCACGGAAACCGACGATGCCGTAACCGGTCACCATCGCGACGACGGCGTAACCACCGACGCAACGATTGTGCACGTCGGTCACCGCAGCAAACACGTCTTCTTCAGTCGGCTGCAACTTGCCGCGCTGGGCCAGTTCGTGAGCGAACACGTTGAGCAGCACTTCCGAGTCGGAGCTGGTGTTGACGTGACGCAGATCGGATTCGTAGATTTCCTTGGCCAACTGTTCAACGTTGGTCAGGTTGCCGTTGTGCGCCAGAGTGATGCCGTAAGGCGAGTTGACGTAGAACGGCTGAGCCTCGGCCGACGTCGAGCTGCCGGCGGTCGGGTAACGGACGTGACCGATACCCATGTGGCCGACCAGGCGCTGCATGTGACGCTGCTGAAACACGTCACGCACCAGGCCATTGTCCTTGCGCAAGAACAACCGGCCATCATGGCTGGTCACGATACCGGCAGCGTCCTGGCCGCGGTGCTGGAGCACGGTTAGCGCGTCATACAGCGCCTGATTGACGTTCGACTTACCGACGATACCGACGATGCCACACATGCGACGCAACCCCTACTTAATGGATCTGAACTGAACAACACTCACTGAGGCGTTTTGGCCGACGGCAAGAGTTGCTCCTTGAACGGAATATCAGCGGGTACGCTGATTCCGCTGGCAAGCCACTGACTGCTCCACCCGAGAATCAGGTTCTTGGACCAGTCTGCGACCAATAGAAACTTTGGCACGAGCTGTGATTCTTTCCACCACCCGTCCTGCTGTACCGGCCCCAGGCTCAGCAGCCCGACCGCCACGACCACCAGCAACACGCCACGCGCAGCGCCGAAGGCCATGCCGAGGAATCGATCGGTCCCGGACAACCCGGTGACGCGAACCAACTCGCCGATAAGATAATTGATCATTGCGCCCACGATCAGTGTGGCGACAAACATGATGGCACAGCCCGTGATCACACGAGCCGATGGCGTTTGAATGTATCCGGCGAGGTACTCGGACAATGAGCCACCGAACATCCAGGCAACAGCTCCTGCGATGATCCAGGTCACCAGCGACAATGCTTCTTTGACGAAGCCGCGGCTCAAACTGATCAATGCGGAGATGGCGATGATTGCAACGATCGCCCAGTCAACCCAGGTAAATGGCACAGTGCAGCCTACAGACGGATAAGGCGGCGCATTTTAGCAGAGCGCAGGGCTGTCGGTAAGCTGCGAATGTCAGTGCATTTCAATCGAGGTGATAGTTTTCAGCCACGCTCGGGCTGGAAGCGCACCACAAACCCTTTGAGGTTCTGCTGGCGACTCAACAAATCGCGCAAACGATCGGCTTCGGCGCGCTCGATCAGCGGACCGACGAACACCCGGTTCTTGCCATCGGCGGAACGGATGTAAGCGTTGTAGCCCTGACTGCGCAGGGTCTTCTGCAGGCTTTCGGCGCTGGCGCGGCTCGACAGACTGGCCAGTTGCACCGACCAGCTCACCGACAAGCCATTGGCGTCGACGCGACTCTGGGTAGTATCCGGTTTGGCAGAAAGCGCAGCGATCGGCTGGGCCGGGGCTGCGGCAGGTTTGGCCACGGGAGCCGGTGCCGGCGGAACCGCAACCGGTTTGGCTACGGGCGCAGGAGCCGGAGCTGCAGGCGCAGGCGCAGGCGCAATCGGTGCCGCTGGCGCCGTCTGCTCGGCAACTTCGTCATCGCTCGGCACAGGCTCTTGCGGCAGAACCTGCGGCTCAGGCACTGCCACTGTCTCCATCTGGATCTGCGCCACGGCGGGTGCCTGCGGTGCAGCCGGCGCCTCGACGGTCACCTGACGTTGTTCGTCCTGACGGGAAAACAGCATCGGCAGGAAAATCACCGCCAGCGCCACCAGCACCAGGGCACCGACCATGCGTTGCTTGTACGCCTTATCCAGCAAAGCCATTTGCTGCTTCCTCCGTGGAGCGCCGAGACAGCCATTCAAGGGCCTCGGCGACACAATAAAATGATCCGAACAGCAAGATCTCGTCGTCGCTGGTGGCCACTGCACACTGCCCTTCCAGAGCGGCCGCCACGCTGTCATAAGACGTGACCGAGGCGCCAAGGTTCTGCAATGCCTGATTCAATTCAGCCACCGGACGCGCACGCGGCGAATCCAGCGGCGCCACCGCCCAATGCTGGACGCTGGCATTCAATTCACCGACCACACCGTCCAGATCCTTGTCCGCCAACAGGCCGAACACAGCCAGGCGCTTGCCGACCGGTGGACGAGCAGCCAGACGCCGGGCCAGGTACTCCGCCGCATGCGGGTTATGACCGACATCCAGCAACAGGTTCAGACGCTTGCCATTCCACTCGAACGAACGGCGATCAAGACGACCGACCACGCGAGTCGCCTGCAAGGCCGCAACAATCTGTTGAGCATCCCAAGGCAACCCGAGCAGCAGATAAGCCTGCAAGGCCAGCGCGGTGTTTTCCATCGGCAGGTCAAGCAGCGGCAAATCACGCAGCTCTACGACCTGACCGTCAGCATCAGTGCCACGCCACTGCCAGAATTGATCAGTGATGCCGAGATCGAAATCGCGCCCACGCAGGAAGAACGGGCAAGCAAGCTCGCGCGCCTTGTCCAGCAAAGGTTGTGGAGGATTCAGATCGCCGCACAGTGCAGGTTTGCCCTGACGGAAAATCCCAGCCTTCTCGAAGGCCACGGATTCGCGGGTATCGCCCAGGTAATCGGCATGATCAACACCGATGCTGGTGACCAGCGCGATGTCGGCATCGACCACGTTGACCGTGTCCAGACGCCCGCCCAGACCGACTTCCAGCACCACCGCATCGAGCCCGGCCTGTTGAAACAGCCAGAACGCCGCCAGGGTGCCCATTTCGAAGTAAGTCAGGGAAGTCTCGCCCCGCCCGGCCTCGACCGCCGCGAAGGCTTCGCACAACTGTGCATCAGTGGCTTCGACGCCATTGAGCTGCACCCGCTCGTTGTAACGCAGCAGGTGCGGGGAATTGTAGACACCAACGCTCAGGCCCTGCGCCCGCAGCAACGAAGCCACGAAAGCGCAGGTCGAACCTTTGCCGTTGGTGCCGGTGACCGTAATCACCCGAGGCGCCGGCTGGCCCAGCCCCATGCGGGACGCTACCTGTTGCGAACGCTCCAGCCCCATGTCGATGGCCGAGGGATGCAACTGCTCAAGGTAGGCGAGCCACTCGCCAAGGGTGCGCTCGGTCATACGTTGGCAGGCACCGGCGGAACGACGATCGGCTCGATCGGCGCAGCAACGAAGGTCGGGGTCGGCTTGCCGGTCAGTTGCGCCAGCAGATTACCCAGACGTGGACGCAGTTCACGACGGTCGATGATCAGGTCGATTGCACCGTGCTCCAGCAGGAACTCGCTGCGCTGGAAACCTTCCGGCAGTTTTTCGCGAACGGTCTGCTCGATCACGCGCGGACCGGCGAAGCCGATCAGGGCTTTCGGCTCACCGACGATCACGTCGCCCAGCATTGCCAGACTGGCGGAAACGCCGCCGTAGACCGGATCGGTCAGCACGGAGATGAACGGAATGCCTTCTTCACGCAGACGCGCCAGTACGGCCGACGTCTTGGCCATCTGCATCAGCGAGATCAGGGCTTCCTGCATTCGCGCGCCACCGGAGGCGGAGAAGCAGATCATCGGGCAACGGTTTTCCAGGGCGTAGTTGGCGGCGCGCACGAAGCGCTCACCGACGATGGCGCCCATGGAACCGCCCATGAAGCTGAATTCGAACGCCGAAACCACCACCGGCATGCCCAGCAGGGTGCCGCTCATGGAAATCAGTGCGTCTTTCTCGCCGGTCTGCTTCTGGGCAGCGGTCAGACGATCCTTGTACTTCTTGCCGTCGCGGAACTTCAGACGGTCAACCGGCTCCAGGTCAGCGCCCAGTTCGGCACGGCCTTCGGCATCCAGGAAAATGTCGATGCGCGCACGTGCGCCGATGCGCATGTGGTGGTTGCATTTAGGGCAAACGTCCAGGGTCTTTTCCAGCTCCGGACGATACAGCACAGCCTCGCAGGACGGGCATTTGTGCCACAGGCCTTCAGGCACCGAGCTCTTCTTGACCTCCGAACGCATGATCGAAGGGATCAGCTTGTCTACCAACCAGTTGCTCATGCTTTCTTTCTCCAGTACCGGCGGCCCGAACGCTCTGGTTCGCGGCCCCGCGTATGCCCTTCAGCTAAATTCATGTGTGGCGATGATCGTCTGGGCTGCCGGGTCAGCGGAACTGACCTGCGTACAACCCGAAAAGACCCTCAGCCTCTTTTCTACAGAGCTGTGGACGGCGGCAGTCTGCCAGCCGTCACATCAACGTACGGCGTTGATGAACGCCCGAATCTTTGCGTGATCCTTGATGCCCTTGCTCGCCTCTACCCCACCGCTGACATCCACCGCGTATGGCCGCACCCGGGCAACGGCATCGGCGACGTTCTCCGGTGTCAGCCCGCCGGCCAGAATCAGCGGCTTGCTCAAACCCTGCGGAATCAATGACCAGTCGAACGCCTCGCCGGTTCCACCGGGCACGCCCTCAACATACGTATCGAGCAGCACGCCACTGGCGCTCGGGTAGGCATCGCAGGCGGCGGCGATGTCATCGCCCGCCTTGACCCGCAGGGCCTTGATATAAGGCCGGTGCCAGCCTTCGCAGTCGGCGACGGATTCATCACCGTGAAATTGCAGCAGATCCAGCGGCACGGCATCGAGGATTTCCCCGAGCTCGCAGCGACTGGCATTGACGAACAGCCCGACCGTGGTCACGAACGGCGGCAATGCAGCGATGATCGCGCGCGCCTGCTGAACGGTTACCGCCCGTGGACTCTTGGCGTAGAACACAAACCCGATGGCATCGGCCCCGGCCTCGACGGCTGCCAACGCATCTTCTATGCGGGTAATCCCGCAAATCTTGCTGCGAACGGCCGACATGTCGATAAAAACCTCAGGGCAAATCCGGGAAAGTCCCGGATGGTAACAAATGCATTCGAGGGCGTCAGCCGTCAAGTTCCGAGAAACCCGTAAGGAAATGTGGCCCGATGAAACGCTCGGGCAACGGGAACTCGTCATGGTACTCGACCTGCACCAGATACAGCCCGAACGGATGCGCCGTGACACCGCCGGAGCGCCGCTCGCGGCTCTCCAGTACTTCCTTCATCCACTCCGGCGAGCGCTCGCCGGCACCGATCGTCATCAACACCCCGGCGATGTTGCGCACCATGTGGTGCAGGAAAGCGTTGGCGCGGATGTCCAGCACGATCATTTTGCCGTGACGGGTCACGCGCAAGTGATGCATCTTCTTGATCGGCGACTTCGCCTGGCACTGCCCGGCACGGAACGCGCTGAAATCATGAGTACCGATCAGGTACTGCGCGGCCTCGGCCATGCGTTCCACGTCCAGCGGACGGTGATTCCAGGTGATTTCTTCATTGAGATGCGCCGGGCGGATCTGATCGTTGTAGATCACGTAGCGGTAACGCCGGGCGATGGCCTTGAATCGCGCATGAAAGTGCGCTGGCATGACCTTCGCCCAGCTGACGCTGATGTCATGGGGCAAATTGATGTTGGCGCCCATGACCCAAGCTTTCAGCGAACGATCGACCTGGGTGTCGAAATGCACGACTTGCCCGCAGGCATGCACGCCGGCGTCCGTGCGCCCGGCGCATTGCAGCGAGATCGGCGAATTGGCAACCTTCGACAAGGCTTTTTCCAGGGTTTCCTGCACAGTGAGCACGCCTGTGGACTGGCGCTGCCAGCCGCTGTAGCGCGAACCCTTGTATTCAACGCCCAGGGCGACGCGGAAAAAGCCTTCGGGGGCCATTTCGGCGGCCGGGTTATCTATGTTTGCCAAGTCGGTACAGCCTGCTGATCTACAAAGGCGGGCATTATAAGGCGGCGAACCGGGGATACCAGACCCAAACAAAAACGGCAGCCTCGAAGGGCTGCCGTTTTATTTATCGCTGAACGCTGACTCAGGCCAGATGCGAAAGCATCTCCTTCGCTTCGTTCTTCTGCTTGTCGTCACCTTCGCTGAGCACTTCCTTGAGGATGTCACGCGCGCCGTCGTTGTCGCCCATGTCGATGTAGGCCTGCGCCAGATCGAGTTTGGTGGCAGCTTCGTCGGTGCCAGCGAGGAAGTCGAAGTCATCCTCACCCAGATCGCCACCCAACGCAGCATCGGCCTCAGTGAAGCTTGGCTCGTTGATGCTGCCCGACAGGCGATCCAGTTCAGCGTTGACGTCATCCAGCTCCGCAGCGAATGCATCCGGCTCGGCCGGGGCCGCATCCATTTCGTCAGCCAGGGACAGGTCGAAATCGGCTGGCAGCTCCAGATCATCCAGCGGCGGCTCGGCCACGACCGGCGGCTCGACCGGCGCAAGATCCTTCACGCCTTCGTCCAGATCCAGCAGGAAGTCGTCGTCAGCCAGTTCAACCGGTACAGGCGCAGGATCGGCACCCAGATCCAGATCCAGGTCGAAATCAGACAGATCGTCGAGGTTTTCCTTGATCTCGGTCTGCTGCTGCAGAACCGACTCGAAGCTCAGATCGTCATCCGCCGGGAACTCGTCCAGCTCGACCGGCGCTTCAGGCTCGACAGCCGCGGCCGGAGCAACAGGCTCCACCGGTGTGATGTTGTCGAGATCATCCAGGCTCAGGTCGAAAGCGCTGTCCAGATCGTCTTCCGCGGCAGCAGGCGCTTCAGGCACTTCAGGCTCGTCGAGCAGCAGGTCCTTGACGTATTCCGCGTCCAGTTCAGCAGCAATGGCAGCAGCGGCCAGACCACTCGCCACGACAACCGCCATGGCCGGGAAGCGGCTTTTCAGCTCTTCGACCTTGGCAAAGTTATCGCCGTTGGCGACCAGCTGACGCTCCTGACCGACGAAGGCATCGCGATCACCCTGGCGACCGTAGACTTCCATCAGCTTCAGACGCAGGTCACTGCGCTGCGGCTCCAGGCTGACGCCCTCTTCCAGCAATGCGGCGGCCTGATTCAGACGACCGCCGTCGATGTGCGACTGCGCCTTGTCCAGCACGTCGTCGGAACGCTCGGCCGCCGGGGCCACCAGCGGCGCGGCGATCGGCTCGGCCATCACGACCGGAGCCACCACCGCAGCGGCAACAGGCGCCGCTGCTGGTGCTGGCGTGAGTTTGACGCTCGCTGCCGGCACTTCCAGGCCTTCGAAGCTGCTTTCCGGCAGATCGAGTTCAGGCGCGAACGATTGCTCCTCAAGCGCCCGAGCCATGCGCAGGTGCTTTTCAGCTTCCTGCTGAGCCTTGCGGCGGCGAGCCAGCAGCAACAACAGAAGCAACAGCACCACCGCACCACCACCGACCAGACCCAGCAGGATCGGGTTGGTCAGCAATTCGTTGAAGGTTTTCTCATCATCGGCGGCAGGCTTCGACTCGACCACTGGCTCAACCGGTGCTGGAGAAACGGCCTCCGGCGCAGGCGCGACAGGTGCAGCTTCTGCCGGGGTGGCCGGTGGCGTGGCGGCCAGTTCGGCGGTGATCGCCGGAACCGGGGAAACCGCAGGTGCGGCGGCTGCGGGAGCTGGCGCAGTAGCGGACCCTTCGGCCTGCAACTTCGCCAGTTGATTGTTCTTCAGTTCGATCAGGCGTTGCAGCTTGTCCAGCTGACTTTGCAGATCGGTCATGCGGCTTTTCAGTTCCGCATTGTCACGACGGGTCGTGTCGAGGCTTTCCTGGGTCACCGCCAGTTTGTTGCTCAAGGCCTTGGCGTCGCCGGCCGGGCCCTTGCCGCGACCCTTGGCACCTTCAGCCGAGACCAGGCTCAGGTTGTCCTTGGCATTCTTGGCAGGACCGGTGTTGGCGCGGCCACGGTTGGTCGCATCAAGCTGCTGCTGACCGGTGCCTGGCTTGGCCACATAACGACGACCCTGACGCCAGGCCTCGTTCTGCGCGGCCACTTCGGCAATGGCTTTGGATTGCGGCAGCGCGGTGCTTTGCACCTCATCCGGCAGACGCAGCACCTGACCGGTTTTCAAGCGGTTGATGTTGCCGCCGATGAACGCATCCGGGTTCAGGGCCTGGATCGCCAGCATGGTCTGCTGGACCGAACCGCCAGTACGCGCCTTCGCTGCGATTTCCCACAGGGTGTCGCGTGGCGTGGTGGTATGGGTCGAATGCGTTGCACCCGTGGTCGGCGCGGTGATGGTTTGCGTCGGCGCCGGTTGAACGGCGGCATCGGCGGTCTGCGGCGAGAACTTCGACGGATCCAGCAGCACGCTGTAATCGCGCAGCAGTCGACCGTTAGGCCACATCACCTGCACGAGGAATTTCACCATCGGTTCCGACAGCGGTTTGCTCGAGGTAATACGCAGCACGCTTTTGCCGCTGGCGTTGAGCACCGGAGTGAAAGTCAGATCATTGAGGAAGGCCTGGCGATCGACACCGGCCTTGGCGAAATCTTCCGGCGAGGCCAGGCTCGGTACCACTTCGGCAGCGGTCAGATCCTTGACATCGAGCAGCTCGATTTCCGCCACCAGCGGCTGGTTCAGGGTCGACTTCAGGGTCAGCTCCCCGAGCCCGAGGGCATGCGCCATACCGGAGGACAGCGCCGAGGCGGCCGCTATTGCTAACACCAGTTTGCGAACTTGAACCATAGCCTCTTCCTTTGTTTGAACGTTCCTCGGCCAGCGAGAAGATGTTGATTGTCGCTGCCGTAAGGCATTGCGCGCGACGACGACAGCATGCCGCGCGCGATCATTTCTTTGATGCCCCGGAATGTCCCGGAGGGTGTTACGTCATCAAGTGATCTGGCCAAGCATAGCGCCCGGCTAGAATCAGTCGACAAATTGTTGCCAAGTATCTTTTACAGCAGGCCTTTTATCAACAACTCGGCCACTTGCACCGCGTTGAGGGCCGCACCTTTGCGTACGTTATCTGACGTCAGCCACAGATTTAGTTCCGACGGTTCGTCGACACCGCTACGCACCCGTCCGACATAGACCACGTCCTGGCCCACCGCGTCACCGACGGCGGTCGGATAATCACCGGCTTCAACCAGTTCGATGCCGTCAGCGGTTTCAAGGGCGGCATTGACCTTTACCAGGTCGACCGCGCTCGCTGACTGCAAGGTCACGCTAAAGCTATCGCCAAAAAACACCGGGGCTTGAACGCAAGTTGCGGAAATCTTTAATAAAGGCTTGGCCAGCACCTGACGCAGTTCACGCACCAGACGTTTTTCCAGCAGCGTGTGGCCTTGAGCGTCAGGCGTACCGACCTGAGCCAGCAGGTTGAAAGCCATTTGCCGGTCGAAGAATGTCGGCTCCAGCGGACGCATGTTCAGCAACTCGGCGGTCTGGCGAGCCAGCTCGGTCACCGCTTCGCGGCCTTGGGCGGAAACCGCCAGATTGGCGGTGACATGCACATATTGCAGCTCGATCAAATCGAGCAGCGGTGCCAACACCACAGCCAGCGTCGTGGCTGACGGGCTTGGGCTGCTGACCTGGAACGGCATTTTCAAACCGGCCAGCAACTCGGCATTGGCTTCCGGCACCACTTGCGGCGCCTGATCCGCCGGCAACGCGCCGGACAGATCGACCAGCGAGCAACCCGCCGCGTGAGCGCGAGCGGCGTAACTCAGGGTGATGGCCGGGCCGGCGGCGAAGAACGCCAGCTTGACCTTGCTGAAGTCAAACTCATCGACTTCGCGCACTCTTACGTTCTTGTTGCGAAACAGCACCGAGCTGCCAGCGGATTCGCTGCTGGCCAACAGGTGCAAAGTGCCGACCGGAAAGTCGCGCTCTTCGAGAATCTGCACAAGGGTTTCGCCGACAGTACCGGTGGCGCCGATCACGGCAATATCAAGGGTCTGGGTCATGGTGCTGCCTCTGGCGAAACGGGGGGAGCGGCACTTTACCGGGTGGCCGCCATGCAGGCAAAAAAAACCCGCGCCTCTTTCAAGGCGCGGGTTCTTTCATTGCGTCACGCGATCAACGCTCAAGCAGGATCCGCAGCATGCGACGCAGCGGTTCGGCCGCGCCCCACAGCAGTTGGTCGCCGACGGTGAAGGCACCGACGAACTGCGAACCCATGTTCAGCTTGCGCAGACGACCGACCGGTACGTTCAGGGTGCCGGTAACTTTCGTAGGGCTCAGCTCCTGCATGCAGATTTCGCGCTGGTTTGGCACCAGTTTGACCCAAGGGTTGTGCTGGCTGATCAGCCCTTCAATGTCGGCGATCGGCACGTCTTTGTTCAGCTTGATGGTCAGCGCCTGGCTGTGGCAACGCATGGCGCCGATGCGCACGCAGATGCCGTCGACCGGGATCGGGCTCTTGAAGCGACCGAGGATCTTGTTGGTCTCGGCCTGGGCCTTCCACTCTTCGCGGCTCTGGCCGTTCGGCAGTTCCTTGTCGATCCACGGGATCAGGCTGCCGGCCAGCGGTACGCCGAAGTTTTCGGTCGGGTACGCGTCGCTGCGCATGGCTTCGGCCACACGGCGGTCGATGTCGAGGATCGCGCTGGCCGGATCAGCCAGTTGATCGGCGACAGCGGCGTGGGTCGCGCCCATCTGCTTGATCAGTTCACGCATGTTCTGCGCGCCGGCACCGGACGCCGCCTGATAGGTCATGGCGCTCATCCACTCGACCAGACCGGCCTCGAACAGACCGCCCAGGCCCATCAGCATCAGGCTGACGGTGCAGTTGCCGCCGATGTAGTTCTTGGTGCCCGCGTCGAGCTGCTGGTCGATGACCTTGCGGTTGACCGGGTCGAGGATGATGACGGCGTCGTCGTTCATCCGCAGGCTCGAGGCCGCGTCGATCCAGTAACCCTGCCAGCCGGCTTCGCGCAGCTTCGGGAACACTTCGCTGGTGTAGTCGCCGCCCTGGCAGGTCAGGATCACGTCGAGGGTCTTCAGCTCATCAATGCTGTAAGCGTCCTTGAGCGGAGCAATGTCCTTGCCCACGGACGGGCCTTGGCCACCGACGTTGGAAGTGGTGAAAAACACCGGCTCGATAAGATCGAAATCCTGCTCTTCCAGCATCCGCTGCATGAGCACGGAACCGACCATGCCGCGCCAACCGATCAGACCTACACGTTTCATCGCAACTACACCTTCTTGAAAAGTGGGCCGCTGCTTTGTCTTGAATTTCGCAGCGGGCCCGAGAGATTACAGATTCCGCAGCGCGGCGACTACTGCGTCACCCATTTCCTGCGTACCGACTTTAGTGCAACCGGTCGAAAAGATGTCGCCGGTACGCAGCCCTTGATCCAGCACCACGCTGACCGCTTTCTCGATGGCATCGGCCGCTTCGTGCAGATTGAAGCTGTAACGCAGCATCATCGACACCGACAGAATGGTCGCCAGCGGGTTGGCAATGCCTTTGCCCGCGATGTCCGGCGCCGAACCGTGGCAAGGCTCGTACATGCCCTTGTTGTTGGCGTCCAGCGAAGCCGACGGCAGCATGCCGATGGAGCCGGTGAGCATCGACGCTTCGTCGGACAGGATGTCGCCGAACATGTTGTCGGTGACGATCACGTCGAACTGCTTCGGTGCACGCACCAGTTGCATGGCGGCGTTGTCGACGTACATGTGGCTCAGTTCGACTTCAGGGTAATCCTTGGCCACCTGCTCGACCACTTCACGCCACAGTTGGCTGGACGCCAGCACGTTGGCCTTGTCCACCGAGCACAGCTTTTTGCCACGAACCATGGCCATGTCGAAACCGACGCGGGCGATGCGGCGGATTTCGCTTTCGCTGTACGGCAGCGTGTCGTAGGACTGACGCTCGCCGTTTTCCAGGGTACGGGTGCCACGCGGCGCGCCGAAATAGATACCGCCGGTCAGCTCACGGACGATCAGGATATCCAGGCCGGCAACGATTTCCGGTTTCAGGCTCGAGGCGTCAGCCAGTTGCGGGTACAGGATCGCTGGGCGCAGGTTGCCGAACAGGCCCAGTTGCGCACGGATTTTCAGCAGGCCGCGCTCAGGGCGGATGTCACGCTCGATGGTGTCCCATTTCGGACCGCCCACGGCGCCCAGCAGCACGGCGTCGGCAGCGCGAGCGCGGTCGAGGGTTTCGTCGGCCAGCGGTACGCCGTGCTTGTCGATGGCCGCGCCACCGATCACGTCATGGCTCAGCTCGAAGCCCAGGCTGTACTTGTCGTTGGCCAGCTCCAGCACCTTGACCGCTTCGGCCATGATTTCCGGACCAATACCGTCGCCTGGGAGAATCAGAATCTGCTTGCTCATGCTTTCCTCGTGTCTTCAGTCGGTGCGCCATCGACAGGCGCGCCCGGAAAAATACTTATCGTTCCAAGATTACTTTTCAGCCCAGAGCACCAGTACATCTGTACTGAACGAACCATCGGCCTCAATCTCAAAATATTCGCGCACTTCGTTGCCCATCGACTGCTGCAACTGGCGGATCGCGGCGCGCATCACTTCAGGTGTGCGCATGCGCTCGACCCAGCTGTTGTACTCCAGACGCAGGCGCTGACGCGTGGTGCTGCGGGTGTGCAGACCGGCCTCGCTGACCTGGCGCAGCCACTCACCGGCAGAATAATCGCGTACATGGCTGGTGTCGCGCAGCACTTCGACGCTCTGCAGGTAGGTGTCGAACAGCGGACTGCCCGGCGACAGCACGTCGATGAACGCTGCCACGCCACCCGGTTTCAGCACCCGACGCACTTCGCGCAGCGCAACGCCGAGATCACTCCAGTGGTGCGCCGAGTAACGGCTGAACACGAAATCGAACTCGCCATCGGCGAACGGCAGGCGCTCGGCGGCACCGTTGACCGTGGACACATTGCTCAAACCGCGATCAACGGCAGCCGCAGCCACCACGTCGAGCATTTGCTGCGACAGGTCGTAGGCCACCACTTCTTTCACCAGCGAAGCGACGTGAAAACTCACGTGCCCGGCGCCGCAACCCAGGTCCAGCACCCGAGCCTCGCCCTGCCCCGCCAGCTCAGCCTGTAGCAGCGCAAATTCAGTGCCTTGAGCGTGAACGGCGCTGCTCAGGTAGGCGGCGGCCTGTTCACCGAATTGCTTTTGTACAACCTGACTGTGCTGGGCGGTGCTGGTCATGAGTACTTCCTTTGTTGGGGTTTCAACCTTTCAAATTCACGCGTCGCGGAACAACCACGGCTGACTGGCGCGATGCTTGCCTTCAAACGCCGCGATTGCATCGCCGTCCTGCAAGGTCAGGCCGATGTCGTCCAGACCGTTGAGCAGGCAGTGCTTGCGGAACGCGTCGATCTCGAAGCGGTACACCTTGCCGTTCGGGCTGGTCACGGTCTGTTCGTGCAGATCGATCTGCAACTGATAGCCCGGCGCGGCCTCGACCTGTTTGAACAGTTCGTCGACTTCGGCATCGCTCAAGATGATCGGCAGCAAGCCGTTCTTGAAGCTGTTGTTGAAGAAGATGTCGGCGTAGCTCGGCGCGATGATGCTGCGGAAACCGTATTCTTCCAGCGCCCATGGCGCGTGTTCACGGCTGGAGCCGCAACCGAAGTTTTCGCGGGCCAGCAACACGCTGGCGCCTTGATAACGCTCGGCGTTGAGCACGAATTCCTTGTTCAGCGGACGCTTGGAGTTGTCCTGATACGGTTGACCGACATCCAGGTAACGCCACTCGTCGAACAGGTTCGGGCCGAAACCGGTGCGCTTGATCGACTTCAGAAACTGCTTCGGGATGATCTGGTCGGTGTCGACGTTGGCACGATCCAGAGGTGCGACAAGGCCAGTGTGCTGGGTAAAAGCTTTCATGCTGCGCTCCTCAGATCAATTCACGAACGTCGATGAAACGACCGTTCACCGCCGCCGCAGCGGCCATGGCCGGGCTGACGAGGTGGGTACGGCCACCGGCGCCCTGACGGCCTTCGAAGTTACGGTTGGACGTCGAGGCGCAATGCTCGCCGGACTCCAAACGGTCCGGGTTCATCGCCAGGCACATCGAGCAACCCGGCTCACGCCATTCGAAACCGGCTTCGAGGAAGATCTTGTCCAGACCTTCGGCCTCAGCCTGCGCCTTCACCAGACCCGAACCCGGCACCACGATGGCCTGCTTGATGGTCGAAGCAACCTTGCGGCCCTTGGCGATCACCGCAGCAGCGCGTAAATCTTCGATGCGCGAGTTGGTGCAGGAACCGATGAATACGCGGTCGAGCTGAATGTCGGTGATCGCCTGATTGGCGGTCAAACCCATGTATTTCAAGGCGCGGACGATCGAGTCGCGCTTGACCAGATCCATCTCTTTAGCCGGGTCCGGCACGTTCTGATCAACGGCCAACACCATTTCCGGCGAAGTGCCCCAGCTGACTTGCGGCTTGATCTGCGCAGCGTCGAGCTCGACCACGGTGTCGAAATGCGCGTCGGCGTCGGACACCAGGTCTTTCCAGGATTCGACAGCCAGATCCCACTCGGCGCCTTTCGGTGCGAACGGACGGCCCTTGACGTAATCCACAGTCTTTTGGTCAGCCGCCACCAGACCCACACGGGCGCCGGCTTCGATGGACATGTTGCAGATGGTCATGCGGCCTTCGACGGACAAGTCGCGGATCGCGCTGCCAGCGAACTCGATAGCGTGGCCGTTACCGCCGGCGGTGCCGATCTTGCCGATCACGGCGAGAACGATGTCCTTGGCGGTCACGCCGAACGGCAATTGGCCTTCGACGCGCACCAGCATGTTCTTCATTTTCTTGGCGACCAGGCACTGAGTGGCGAGCACGTGCTCAACCTCGGAAGTGCCGATACCGTGGGCCAATGCGCCGAACGCGCCGTGGGTCGAGGTGTGCGAGTCGCCGCAGACCACGGTCATGCCCGGCAAGGTCGCGCCCTGCTCCGGGCTGATCACGTGAACGATGCCCTGACGGACGTCGTTCATCTTGAATTCGACGATGCCGTATTCATCGCAGTTGTCGTCGAGGGTCTGAACCTGCAAACGCGAGACCTGGTCGGCAATGGCCGCGATGCCGCCCTTGCGCTCCGGGGTGGTCGGTACGTTGTGGTCCGGGGTCGCGATGTTGGCATCGATGCGCCATGGCTTGCGCCCGGCCAGACGCAAGCCTTCGAAGGCTTGCGGCGAGGTCACTTCGTGGATGATGTGACGATCGATGTAGATCAGCGCCGAACCATCGTCGCGCTGCTTGACCAAATGCGAATCCCAGAGCTTGTCGTAGAGCGTTTTGCCGGCCATCAGACGTTTCCTCATCAGCTTGTTTCTATGCCCTGGGCTTATCAATAACCCTTTGGCTTGTGAGGCCGATCCTATGGGGTTAGATTGAATAACTCAAATTCATATTTTTTATGCTTTGGATAACCAACTGGAATACGAACATGGATCTGGCCAACCTCAATGCTTTTATCGCCATCGCCGAGTCCGGGAGCTTCTCCGGCGCCGGTGAACGCCTGCACCTGACGCAACCGGCGATCAGCAAACGCATCGCCGGGCTGGAGCAGCAACTGAATGTGCGGCTGTTCGACCGACTGGGCCGCGAAGTGGGTCTGACCGAGGCCGGCCGGGCCCTGCTGCCACGGGCTTATCAGATTCTCAACGTGCTCGATGACACGCGCCGCGCCCTGACCAACCTGACCGGCGAAGTGACCGGTCGCCTGACACTGGCCACCAGTCACCACATCGGCCTGCACCGCTTGCCACCCTTATTAAGGGAGTACACCCGCCGCTACCCACAGGTGGCGCTGGATATTCAGTTCCTCGATTCGGAAGTGGCCTACGAAGAAATTCTCCATGGCCGCGCAGAGCTGGCGGTCATCACCCTGGCGCCGGAGCCGCACACACTGGTCAAGGCCACGCCGGTCTGGGATGACCCGCTGGATTTCGTGGTCGCCCCGGAACACACATTGATCAGCAACGGCGCTGTCACATTGGCGGACATTGCCGGCCATCCGGCGGTTTTCCCCGGCGGCAACACCTTTACCCACCATATTGTCCAACGTCTGTTCGAGGCACAGGGGCTGACGCCGAACATCGCCATGAGCACTAACTACCTGGAAACCATCAAGATGATGGTGTCGATTGGCCTGGCGTGGAGCGTTTTGCCACGCACCATGCTCGATGAACAGGTGGCGCGCATACCTTTGCCGGGCATACAGCTCAGTCGCCAGCTAGGCTATATCCTGCACACCGAACGGACGCTGTCGAATGCTGCACGGGCGTTTATGGCCCTGCTGGACGCTCAAATCGATCTGCCAGGGAATCACGGCTGACTTGTGCTACTCCTATAGAGCTGCCGTCCCTGTGCCTAATGCCCAAATCAGCTCAAGGCCCCTTAACAATGCCGAAATCTGTTGACCGTATTCCGCCGATGCCGCGTATTCAGGCCATTGATCCACGGCGTTCCGAGCAGAGCTGGGAGAGCGCGCCGCAATTGCTCGCAGCGCTCAATGGCGCCCGGCTCGGCGCCTGGTATTGGGACATCGAACGCGGGCAGATCAGTTGGTCGCGGGGCACTCAGGCCTTGTTCGGCTTCGATCCACGGCAGCCGTTGCCCGAAGATCTGGAATACCTCGACCTGCTGCCGCCGGAAGACCGGGCGAAAACCGTTCGCGCCTTCCACGCGGTAATAGCCGGCGCGCCACTGGAACAGGCGATGCACCACCGCATCCGCTGGCCAGATGGCAGCCTGCACTGGCTGGAGATCAATGGCAGCCTGCTGCCGGACAAGCATGGCCGGCCCCGAATGATCGGGGTGATCCGTGAAATCACCCACCAGCGGCAACGGGAACAGGCCCTCAGCAGTTCGGAGAAACGTTTCGCCACGCTGTTTCACCTGTGCCCGAACATGGTGTTGCTGACCCGTCAGGAAGACGGCCTGATCAGCGAGGCCAACCAGTATTTCGAAAGCCTGTTCGGCTGGCCGGTGCAGAGCGCTATCGGGCGCACCACCCTGGAATTGGGCCTGTGGGTGCATCCCGAGCAACGGGCGGAGCTGGTCAAGAAGACCAAGGCCAAGGGCGAACTGATCAGCATGGAAGTGCAGTTCCGCGCCAGCAACGGTCAAGTCCATGACGGCATTCTCAGTGCGCAAAAGGTCGAGCTCGAAGGCCAGCCTTATCTGTTGAGCACCTTTCTCGACACCACCGAACGCAAAGCGGCCGAGCACGCGCTCAAGGACAGCCAGGAACGCCTCGACCTGGCGCTGGATTCGGCGCAGCTCGGCACCTGGGACTGGCACATTCCCAGCGGCATGCTCTACGGCTCGGCCCGCGCCGCGCAATTGCACGGGCTGGAGCCGATTCCGTTTCACGAATCTTTTGACGAATTCTTCGAAGGCGTGCCCGGCGAGGAACGCGACAGCATGCGCGATGCCTACCGCAGTCTGCGCGAAGGTCCGGCGGGCAATTATCAACTGACCTACCGCGTGCAACTGCCGGACGGCAGCTCACGCTATCTGGAAAGCCGCGCCCGCCTCTATCGCGATGAAAACGGCACGCCGCTGCGCATGGCGGGCACCCTGCTGGACATCACCGATCAGGTCGAACGCGAACAACGGCTGGTGGCTTCGGAAGAGAAGTTCGCCACGCTGTTCCAGGTCAGCCCCGACCCGATCTGCGTGACCCGCCAGGAAACCGGGGAATTCATCGAGATCAACTCCAGCTTCACCCAGACCTTCGGCTGGAGCGCCACTGACGTCATCGGCCATACCGCCGAAGAAATCGGCCTGTGGGATGCCTCGGCGAAAAGCCTGCAGCGTATCGAACGGGTGATTCGCGAACAGGGCCTGAGCAATGTCGCGATCATCGTCCAGCACAAGGACGGCCAGTCGCTGACCTGTGTGATTTCCAGCCGCCAGATCAGCGTCGGCAATCAGCCGTGCATCGTCACCACGCTGCGCGACATTACCCAGCAACAGCGCTCGGAAGCGGCCCTCAAGGCCAGTGAAGAGAAGTTCGCCAAGGCGTTTCACTCAAGCCCCGACGCCATCACCATCACCGAACGTGACACCGGGCGTTATCTGGAGGTCAACGACGGCTTCTGTCGCCTGACCGGTTATCGCGCCGACGAAGTGGTGGGCAAAACCGTGTATCAGGTCGGCATCTGGGCCGAGGAAAAACAGCGCTCGGGGCTGCTTGCCGAGCTACAGATCAAGGGCCGTGTGCACCATCAGGAAATGCTCGGGCGCAACAAGCGCGGGGAGTTGCTGACGGTGGAAGTGTCGGTCGAACCGATCACGCTCAACGAAACCGCGTGCCTGCTGATGACCGCCCGGGACGTCAGCCTGCTGAAGAACGCCGAAGCGCAGATCCGTCATCTGGCCTATCACGACCCGCTGACCAACCTGCCCAACCGTGCGCTGCTGATGGATCGCCTGAGCCAGCAGATAGCCCTGCTCAAACGCCACAACCTGCGCGGCGCGCTGCTGTTTCTCGACCTGGATCACTTCAAGCACATCAACGACTCGCTCGGCCATCCGGTCGGCGATACGGTGCTGAAAATCATCACCGCGCGACTTGAGGCCAGCGTGCGCATGGAAGACACCGTGGCGAGGCTCGGTGGCGATGAATTCGTGGTGTTGCTCAGCGGCCTGGAAGGCACCCGCAACGAAGTCAGCGGCCAGGTGCGTGAACTGGCCGACACCATTCGCGAATTGCTGTCCGAACCGATGTTCCTCGACGGCCAGCGCCTGCAAGTGACGCCGAGCATTGGCGTGGCACTAATACCCGATCACGGTTCGACCCCGACCGACCTGCTCAAGCGCGCGGACATTGCGCTGTATCGAGCCAAGGATTCCGGGCGCAACACCACGCAGATGTACCACAACACCATGCAGAAAGCGGCCAGCGAACGGCTGCGCATGGAGACCGATCTGCGCCTGGCGCTGTCCCGTGGCGAATTCAACGTGCATTTCCAGCCGCAAGTGGACGCCCGGGACAATCGCATCATCGGCGCCGAAGCGCTGGTGCGCTGGAATCACCCGGAGCTCGGTGCGCAATCACCCACCGAGTTCATCAAGGTCCTGGAGGACAGCGGGCTGATCCTCGAGGTCGGCACCTGGATCCTCGATGAGGCCTGCGATGCCTTCAAACAACTGATCGCCGAAGGCCTGATCGATCCTCTGGCATTCAGCCTGTGCGTGAACATCAGCCCCCGGCAGTTCCGCCAGAACGACTTCGTCGAACGCATCGAACACAGCATGACCAGCCACGGCCTGCCCTGCTCGCTGCTGAAACTGGAAATCACCGAAGGCATCGTCATCCAGAACCTGGAAGACACCATCAGCAAGATGCGCCGCCTGAAAAAACTCGGCGTGAGCTTCGCCATGGACGACTTCGGCACTGGCTATTCATCACTGACCTACCTGAAACGCCTGCCGGTGGACACGCTGAAGATCGATCAGTCGTTCATCCGCGACGCCACCAGTGACCCCAACGACGCCGAGATCATTCGCGCCATCGTCGCCATGGCCCGCAGCCTGGAACTGGAAGTGATCGCCGAAGGCGTGGAAACCCCGGAGCAGCTGGAATTCCTGCAAGGGCTGGGTTGCCATTTGTATCAGGGGTATCTGCACAGTCGGCCGGTGGCGCTGGAGGTGTTGAAAGGGTTGCTGGTTTGACCGGAACGCCTGCGGTTGCCGACCGCAGGCATCGACGTCAGGCCGGTAATTGCCAGGGTTGGCGGCAACCTGTAGGGTCGCGTTTTTTCGCGCCGTTTCGAGATCGATCATGCAGGATGCAACCCTCCCCCGCCCGGCCCTGCTGGGCATTGACCTTGGCACCACCAACAGTTTGATCGCCGTCTGGCAGGACGGTCAGGCCCGGTTGATCCCCAACGCCCTCGGCGAGGTACTCACGCCTTCCGTCGTCAGCCTCGATGAAGACGACAGCATTCTGGTCGGCAAAGCCGCCCGCGCACGCCTGACCACCCACCCGGAACGCACAGCGGCGGCGTTCAAGCGATTCATGGGCAGTGAAAAACGTCTGGAACTGGGTGGGCGCTCATTCAGCCCGGAAGAACTCTCGGCGCTGGTGATCGGTTCGCTCAAACAGGATGCCGAGGCCTTTCTCGGTCATCCGGTGTCTGAAGCGGTGATTTCCGTGCCGGCGTATTTCAGTGACGAGCAACGCAAACGCACGCTATTCGCCGCCGAACTGGCGGGCCTGAAAGTCTCCCGCCTGATCAACGAACCGACCGCCGCCGCCATGGCCTACGGGCTGCATGAACAAAAATTCGAACGCACGCTGATCTTCGATCTGGGCGGCGGGACCTTCGATGTCACGGTGCTGGAATATGCGTTGCCGCTGATCGAGGTGCATGCATCTACCGGTGACAACTTTCTGGGTGGCGAAGACTTTACCGAGGCCTTGCTGCAGGCGTGCCTCAGCGACTGGCAACTGACGCCCGCCATGATCGACGCGCAGGGCATGGCCAGCTTGAGCGATGCGCTGGAACAGCTCAAATGCAAACTCGGTGAAGGCACCCGGCACCTGAACTGGCGATATGCCGACAGGACGTTCGAATGGTCGCTGGACGAAACCCGTGCGATAAAAATCTGGGAACCTCTTCTGACCCGCTTGCGCGCACCGATCGAGCAAGCCCTGCGCGATGCCCGCCTAAAACCCCGAGACCTCGACAGCCTGGTGCTGGTGGGCGGCGCCACACGGATGCCGGCGGTGCAGCAAATGGTGGCCACGCTCTTCGGACGCCTGCCTTACCGACACCTCGATCCGGACACGATCGTCGCACTGGGTGCGGCGACGCAAGCGGCGTGCAAGGCACGGGACGGTGCAGTAGAAGAGTTGATTCTGACGGATGTCTGCCCTTACACCCTGGGGATTTCGACCAACCGTGGTGAAGGTATCAGTGGTGCTTTTTCGCCGATTATCGAGCGCAACACCGTTATTCCGACCTCACGGGTACAGCGCTACTCCACAACGTTTGCACAACAGACCGAGATCCGTATTGCGGTTTATCAGGGTGAGCGCCCGTGGGTGCGCGACAACATCTTCATCGATTCCTTTGATGTGCAGTTCAAGCCCAGCGAACACATTCAGAGCCTGGATGTACGCTTCAGCTATGACATCAATGGCCTGCTGGAAGTGGACGTCACCCTGCTCGACAGTGGCGAACGTCACAGCCACAGTATCGACCGCAGTCCGACCGGGCTCGACGAGCAGGCTCGGCAAGACAGCCGTGAACGGCTTTCTACCCTGAAAGTCCACCCTCGCGATTCGCTGCCCAACCGCACATTGCTGGCACGCCTTGAACGCGCCTGGATGCAGAGCCTCGGCAATGAACGCGAACGCATTGCCGACTGGATGGACACCTTCAACGCCGTGCTCGGCGGCCAGCAACCCAGGGAGATTGCCAGCCATCGATCACAGCTCGAGAAGGCGCTCGATGAACTGCATCTCTAACCGTTGAGCCGACGCAGCGTAGCCTGCAAGCCGCCGGGCAGCATGTCTTCACCGGCGCTGTCCGGCGGCACACCATAACGGTTGGGCAGCTTGTCACCGGGAAACGCAAACAGCATCAACGGCAGAAACGGCAACACCGGCGACAGGCAGAGCAGGATCAACAACGTCGGGATGCCCCGCCCCATGTCATGCAAACGTCGCAGTATGGCCCCAAGCAAGAACACACCGCCCAGCAGCAATACGGCAATTGCGGACAACGGTGTGCCGCTGAGCAAAGCCGCCAGCGGCGTCACCAACAACGAGCCGAGCACCTGCCAGAAGAACGGCCCGCGCGCCAGGCGAGTATTCAGGCGCCAGAAGGCCACAGGCGATGCCGGACGACTGTCGGCCCGGGCCAGCAGCAAGCGTTCCGACCACGACAACAATGCACTGAATGCCAGACGCAGACCGACCCCATGGTCCGGGTTGTCCTTGGCGCGCTGCATGCGCAGCAAAATCTTCTGTCGCGGCACCCCGGCGCTGCCGTAGCGCACCAACCCTTTGAGCGCATCGAGGGCCAGGTAAAAGGTCTCGCTGTGGATACCTTCATACTCCGTCAACGCCTGTGATGGCGGGTGCGTCGGCTCGCCCTTGATCAGACTGTGACGGAAACCGTCGAACCAGTCCTGTGAGTTGATGATCTCGGTTGTCCTTTCGAGCAAATAGCGGCGTTGCTGCGCATCCATCAATGGATCGTGATACAGCACACCCGTCAGCAGCATGCGTCCGAGCACGTCATCACTGAACGCACGCAAGTCGCTGTGCACACAATCATACAAGCGGTCATTGCTCAGTAATCGCACGCTGTCGAGTGCTTGCTGGACGCCTGTCAATTGCCGGGCAAGTACGGCATGCACCGGGTCTTCGACCTGCAACCAGCCAAGCAAACCGTTGAGATCTCCCTGCTCGCGATAAAGACGCCGCAACAGCGGTTGCAACCGACTGGCTGGCTGGGCCGAATCGAACGGCAGGTGTTCCAGCGTCAGATCACCCGTCAAGCTCAGCCAGCGCTCCGGCTCGCTGAGCAATGCCAACAGATATAGGGTGCTGGCGTGCCATTGCCACACCGCTTCTCCCGAGCCGACTGGTGGCAATGCCACGCCTCGATCACTCAACTGGGTCAGCACACTCAGCACCGCCAACTCGCCGGCCATGTACGTGTCGCCCAAGGAGAATGTCTGCTCGATTCGCTCCAGCGCTACCGGGCTGTATGCTCGCAACCTGCGCAGCCATGCAAGGCAGACTTTGTGGCCGCTGCCTTTCTCCAGCGCTTCGGGCAGGTGCGTTTGCTGTGAACCCTCATCGATAAACGCGCCCATCGTCAGCGGGATCGGCCCATGACTCAACCAACGCAAATGCTGTCGGGCTTGAGACCTGAACCCGCTCAGAACCAGTTCTTCAAGTGCATCGATGGCCGGAGGCTGATCGACCAACTGTTGTAACAGTTGCACATCGCCTCGATGCAGGGCCCAGGCATGTCGATAAAGCTGCTGCAGTCGAACATCGTCGTGCGCGCCCAACAGCAACGCGAGCAAAGGCAATTCGTCGTCGGCCATCCGCCAGTTCAAAAACGCCTTGGCCAGGCCCTGAGTCTGGTCCGGGCCAATGCCCATCCAGCGAGCCAGGGTTTCGGGCCGGAGCGATGGACTGCCGTAGGCTTGAGTGGCATCCCCCAGATCAAAGGCCCAATCGCGAAAATCACCGAGACGGTCGAAGGCCTGAATCAACAAAGGAAGAAAATCCGGCTGACGCCTGGCGCACAAGCCCAACAACTCGCTCTCGGCCTTTGGGTGCCGGTGTTCCTGCCAGAGTTGCACCCAGCACGCAAATGCCTCGTCCTCCAGCCCCAGCAGGCTGTTCTGACAGGCCAGCAGGTACAGCGAATCCACGTCATTCGGCGTTTCACGCTGTAGCTCGACGCAGAACTGCCGCAGCCCCTCGCCCCCAATGCCAGCCTGAGTGAACTGCACGACCAGACGCTTGATCGACGCCGTGTGATCCGGCAATGGCAGGCAGGTGTGCCGACTGACAAAGCGGTCGAACTCCTGCAGCGAGCGTTGATTGAAGATCATATCCAGGGTGTGCAAATACCAAAGGCTTTCGGTCTGTGCAGCGGCGGACCAATCCCCCATCAACGCCATATCGAACGGGTCGGGCTTATTGATCTGATCGAGAAAGTCTTCCGCCTGCCGAGCCTGCTCGAAGCCCAGCGACATCAACTGATGCTGCCAGCCCATGTGGTCAACGAGTACGCTGGCGCAACGATGCGACAACAGATCGGCGTTGAACATCTGGCCAAACAGCGCCCAGCGCAGGTCGTCGAGCACGCCGAGCGGCAGTTGATCCAGGGTTTTGACAAAGCTCTGCCAGGCCTGCGGATCAAAACGCTGCGCCGGGTCGTTCAACAGATTGTCAAAGTCGGCAAGGGCCTGAGGCACTTCCGAAACCACGGTTTCAGACACTTCAAGTGCTTCTTCGCGAGCAAAGCGAATCGCACTTTCGTATGCCTGACGCAGTACCTGGAATCCTTCAGGGTCGGATTCCGGATGATGTTCCGGCAGCCGTGCGCGGTAGGCATCTCGAATCAACGATTCATCGCCGGTGGGTTCGATACCCAAACGTATCCAGCAACTCATGACCAGTCGAACTCCTCAAGAGATTCCGGACGCTGGGGCAAGTCGAGCTCCAGATGCCAAGGCAGGTTGTTCAGAAAAACCGGCATGTTCTGCGCAAGCCCACGGGCCACTTGCACGCTGTTCGATTGCTCGCCCTGCCGATCCAGCTCGAAAGCAAAGGTGTCATCACCTTTGCTTTCACACCCCCAGAACCCGCGACCGAAAAGGAATCCGTTGAAATACGATTTCCAGCTGCTGTAGTGATACTGGGCCCTGACCGCCAACCGCCCGTGCAACCAGGCGCTTTCAGTCAGATCAATCCACTGGTTGCGCACCGCGCAGCGCAGCAGAAATCCCATGCGACCATAGTCCCAGGCCAGAATGCCGCCAGGCCCGCAGTCACCAAAGGTGCGACTGGCAAAATCGTGCAGAACGCGCTCACGCGGTTCGAGAGTTTCCATCAATGCGTGCCATTCGCCGGGCAGACAACGCTGCCAGGCCTGATACGCACCATTGAGATGCCTGGCATGACCGTTGTCGGTCATGCGTTTGAACATGCTCAATAATTGCGGGCGGTCATTGATTCCCCAGCTGCATTGCAAGTCGATGAATTGTGGATCGGCGTAAAACGCTGGCTCGTCGTATTCGGCGCGAGGATTGAGCGCCACCATCGGCGCAGAGAGGGCGCACAGCCAGCGCTGTTGAATATCGTCCATGAAAAAGGCTCCAGGCCGACCGGTAAGGATGGGGGTCGGCAAAACTGCGGCGGATTGTAGAGAAACCGCCGCTGGCGGCAAAGCCGAACTGCAGTTTTCCTGCGCCCACAAAAAAGGCCCCGACGTATCGGGGCCTTCGTTCAGCGGCTTATCGTCCGTTCAGACGATTTGTTTCTGCAAGTGAATCAGTGTTGCAGCGCCGGCTTCTGCGTCCCGTTGATCGGGATGCGCTTGGCTTTCGCTTCTTCCGGGATCACGCGCAGCAGATCGATGCTCAGCAGGCCGTTGCTCAGGCCGGCGGCCTTGATCTCGATGTGATCGGCCAGGCGGAAGGACAGCTTGAATGCACGCTGGGCAATGCCCTGGTGCAGGAAAGTGACGCCTTCGTTCGCGTCACGCTTGCCGCCACTGATGGTCAGCACGCCTTTCTCGACTTGCAGTTCCAGGTCTTCTTCCTGGAAACCGGCCGCCGCCACGACGATGCGGTATTGATCGTCACCGTGTTTTTCGACGTTGTAAGGCGGATAGCTGCTACCTGGTTCGTTGCGCAGGGCGGTTTCGAACAGGTCGTTGAAACGGTCGAAGCCTACCGAGGAACGGAACAGTGGCGCGAGGGAAAATGCAGTACTCATGGTTCAAATCTCCTGAAAACAATCAGCAAGGTTTTTTGTCTCCGCGACCCGAATTCGGCATCGCGTAACCCTTAGATAGGGACCTGCGTTTTGTTTTCAAGAGATTGTTCGGAGATTTTTTCAGGCGGCTTCGGCGACCGGCAAGCCCAGCAAACGCGAGACGTGGTCCGGCTCGGTTTCTCGGCGCAACACGGTGAACAACTCGGTAGCCTCAGGATAATTGCGGGTCAGCATCGCCAACCATTGCTTCAAGCGGCCCGGGGATTGGCGCGCTGTCATCTGCGCCTTGGCTTGCAGCCAGAAGTCCTGGATCAGCGGCAGCAGCTCGGCCCAGGTCATCTCGACGACTTCCTCGCCGGCACGGGCGGCAGCGATCTGACGGGCCAGATCCGGACGCGAAACCAGGCCGCGACCGAGCATGATGTCCTCGACGCCGCTGATTTCCCGGCAGCGGCGCCAGTCTTCGACGCTCCAGATGTCACCGTTGGCGAACACCGGCACCTTGACCACGTCCTGCACACGCGGAATCCACTCCCAATGAGCCGGTGGCTTGTAGCCGTCCATCTTGGTTCGAGCGTGAACCACAATGTGCTCGGCGCCGCCTTCGGCCAGCGCCGTGGCGCAGACCAGCGAGCCGTCCGGGCTGTCGAAACCGAGGCGCATCTTGGCGGTGACCGGAATGTGCGCCGGCACGGCACGCCGCACGTGTTCGACGATCTGGTTGAGCAGCTCCGGCTCCTTGAGCAGCACCGCACCGCCACGGGACTTGTTGACGGTCTTGGCCGGGCAGCCGAAGTTCAGATCGATCACTTCAGAACCCAGTTCGCAGGCCAGCGCAGCGTTTTCCGCCAGGCACACCGGATCGGACCCCAGTAATTGCACGCGCAACGGTACGCCGGAAGCTGTGCGGGCGCCGTTGAGCAATTCAGGGCCGAACTTGTGGAAATAGGCCGGAGTCAGCAACTGGTCGTTGACCCGGATGAACTCGGTCACACACCAGTCGATACCGCCGACACGGGTCAGGACATCGCGCAGGATGTCATCGACCAACCCTTCCATCGGCGCCAAAGCAATTTGCATGGGAAACACACACTCAAGGAAAAACGTGCGGCAGTTTACTGGGTTTCGCGGGTTAAACCCATGTCCGCTGTCTGGATGGCCGGGCCGTAGCCTTCGATGAACTCGGCGGGCATGCGCTTGGGCCTGCCGGTGGACAGCTCGATGCAGACAAAGGTGGTCTGGGCGCGCAGCAGCGTGGTGTTGTCGCTGGGGCGAATCAGCTGGAAGTGACGGGTCATTTTCAGGCGCTGATCCCAATCGACGATCCAGGTCGCCAATTGCAGTTCATCACCTTCGTAGGCGGCCGCCAGGTAGTCGATTTCGTGCCGCACCACCGCCATCGCCCGATCCAGACGACGGTACTCGACCAGATCCAGACCCAACCGCTGCGAGTGGCGCCAGGCGCAACGTTCGAGCCAGGAGACGTACACCGCGTTGTTCGCGTGCCCCAGCCCGTCGATGTCCTCGGCGCCCACTTGCAGATCAATGGTAAACGGCGTTGCCCGATCCCAGCCCATGCCCTACTCCCGGTCAAATGATTCAACCGAGGCAGTGTAACGGATGACTACGCCGATTGCCGCGCCTGAAGGCTGCGACCGGCCAGCAGTGATAACACGCCATCAATCACCCGAGGGTCGGCCAGCACGCGCTGGTGACCGCCGGCTTCCAGGCGCAGCAGTCGGCTGTCGAACCAGGATTCGTGGATCAGTTGGGATTCCTTGACCGAGACGAAGGTGTCGTCCTCGGCATGTACGATCAGGCCCGGCATATCCAGCTGATAGTGGGCGACATCGAGGGTTGCGGCACGCATACCGACGTCCTGCTCGACTTGCCGAATGAAGGCAGAACGAGCTCTTGGCGGCATTCCGACGTAACGGGCAAACCCGCGCAACACGCCCAGAATACGGGCCGGCGCAGCAATGCTGACCAGGGTTTCAGTGCGCAACCCCAATTGCACCGCGAGCATGGCGCTGGCGCCGCCCATGGAGTGGCCGATGACGGCCTGCAGCGGAGGCAATTCAGCGGCGGCTTCGAGCATGGCCCGGGCAAACAGTACGACGTTGGCTTCGCGCCCTGGCGAACGACCGTGGGCCGGACCGTCGAGAGCGACAACGGTGTAACCGGATTCGACCAGCGCCGTGATCAGCGCGGCAAACTGGGTCGGACGCCCTTCCCAACCGTGCATCAGCAGAACCGTCGGACCTTGCCCCCAGCGCAGCGCGGAGAGGCCGAAACGCAAAGTGATCCGCTCGGATTTCGCCAGCAGCGGCAATTCCCAATCCCGTGGCGCATTGGCGCGTGGGGTCATGAATGCCAGCCGCATTTTGCTTGCCACCAGTTTCGGTGCAAACCAGCCCAAGGTGCCATTAACGCCGCGAACCCACTTCAACGTGCTCATCGCTCTCTCCTCAGGCTCGTTGCCTTCAGGTCAACGCACCGCCGACTTGGCAGCGCGCAGCAATCGATCGGATAAATCACCAGGCCCCAACGCCCTTGAGAGCGCCAGACCACCTACCATCAAGGCCACGTCGGCCAACGTTTTATCGATGTCTTCAGGGCTTGAAGCCAACTGCGCGATCATCAACTCCAGGTGCTCGTTCAGTGCGATGCGGAACTCTTCCGGCAGCCGTCCCAGCTCACCGATGGATGCCGGGATCGGGCAGGCCGAATCGCTGGAATCACGGTGTTTGCGCGACAGGTAGAACGCTGCCACCAGGGCGCGACGTTCTTCGCCGGTCAATTCAGAGTCCATGTCGGCGATCAGGTCTCGGCGACGCCCCAGCAACTGCTTGAACGCCTCAAGCATCATGGCGTCCTTGCTTTCAAAGTGCGCATAGAAGCCACCGACAGTCAGGCCGGCGGCGCCCATCACTTCACCCACGCTCGGCTCGGCCGGGCCACGCTGGATCAGTGCGGCGCTGGCAGCCTTGAGGATGCGTTCGCGGGTTTGAGCTTTTTTGTCGTTCATCGTTGCCTCCGAATATTACGATTAGAATATTATTCTCATAATAATATTCTGCAAGTCGAAAATATGACCGCTGGTCTGAAGCACAGTTTAAGGAAAAAGGAGATTTGGCCAAACGCCAGACAAACAAAAGGGCCATTCAATAATTGAATGACCCTTATAAATCCCGCAGAGCGGGTAATCGTGGCGTCCCCTAGGGGACTCGAACCCCTGTTACCGCCGTGAAAGGGCGGTGTCCTAGGCCACTAGACGAAGGGGACACAAACCTTCTATACAACTGATCAGTGCTGAGATCTGATCGATTCAAGGTCGGTGTGGCCAGACCCTGAACTGTAAATTGGTGGAGCTAGACGGGATCGAACCGTCGACCTCTTGCATGCCATGCAAGCGCTCTCCCAGCTGAGCTATAGCCCCGGATTTTTCGCCTCGCGGCGGAGCGACATCTTGCAACATCGCTTCTGTAAAACTGGCGTCCCCTAGGGGACTCGAACCCCTGTTACCGCCGTGAAAGGGCGGTGTCCTAGGCCACTAGACGAAGGGGACGCAAACCCTTCTATACAACTGATCAACGCTGAGTGTTGATCGCTTCGAAGCCGGTGTGGCCAGGCTTCGAAGTGTAAATTGGTGGAGCTAGACGGGATCGAACCGTCGACCTCTTGCATGCCATGCAAGCGCTCTCCCAGCTGAGCTAT